>CAZQSP010000035.1:0-9626 GCA_964596085.1 uncultured Oscillospiraceae bacterium | reverse complement strand
AGGAGAGTGTCAAGCAGAGTCAGAAGGAATATATACTTCGTGAGCAGATGAAGGTTATTCAGGATGAGCTGGGCTACGGTGAGGAAGCGGCAGCGGAGGCATCGAGATGGCTCAAGGAGCTTGAAGCACTGGAGCTGGATGAGAAGATAACGGAGAAGGTAAAAAGAGAAATATCCAAATTTGCCAAGATGAGCTCATCCTCAGCGGATGCAGCGGTGATAAGAAACTATGTTGAGACCGTACTCGCGCTTCCGTGGAAAAAATCGGCAAAAACAAATGCTGACCTCAAAAAAGCAGAAAAGATTCTTAACGAGGATCACTACGGCATGGAAGGAGTCAAGGAGAGGATATTGGAGTACCTTGCGGTCGTTCACCTGAACAAGGCGATCAAGGGACCGATAATATGTCTTGTGGGGCCACCGGGAGTCGGAAAGACATCTATAGCACGTTCCATAGCCAGGGCTACGGGCAGAGATTTTGTGCGTATGTCCTTGGGCGGTGTCAGAGATGAGGCTGAGATCAGAGGACACAGGCGAACCTACATAGGAGCTATTCCGGGAAGAATAATTACCTCTATCAAGGATGCGGGGACAAACAATCCTGTATTTCTTTTCGATGAGGTTGACAAGATAGGGGCGGACTTTAAGGGAGACCCCGCCTCGGCATTGCTCGAGGTTCTCGACCCGGAGCAGAACAAGGAGTTTACGGATCATTTTCTGGACCTGCCGTTTGACCTTTCAAGGGTTATGTTCATAACGACGGCTAACAGCGTGGAGACAATTCCGCGCCCGCTCCTGGACAGAATGGAGTTGATAGAGGTTTCGGGATATACGGAGGAAGAAAAGGTCAAGATAGCTCAGCAGTATTTGATTCCCAAGCAGATAAAGGCGCATGGGCTCAAGCCGAGGAATTTCTCAATAAGCGAAAAGACATTGAGAGATCTGATAAATTTCTATACGAGGGAGTCCGGTGTGCGAAATCTCGAAAGAGAGATAGGAAGCCTCTGCCGCAAGGTGGCGAGGAAAATTGTTAGCAAGAAGGGCAGCTCGTTCAAAATTACACCTGCCGGTCTGGAAAAATATCTGGGCAAGAAAAAATACAGATACGAGCTTGCAGAGGGTGAAGCCGAGGTCGGTGTTGCTACCGGTATGGCGTGGACACAGGTTGGCGGAGACACGCTCTTTATCGAAACCGCATTGGTTCCGGGCAAGGGCAGGCTTCAACTGACGGGACAGCTCGGAGATGTAATGCAGGAGTCCGCAAAGGCAGCGATCACATACATTCGTTCGCTGGCACCCGAGTACGGCATAGAGGATTTCTATGAGAAGTATGACCTGCACATCCACGTTCCGGAGGGAGCGGTTCCAAAGGACGGACCGTCTGCCGGTGTCACCATTTTCACATCGGCGATGTCGGCATTGACAGGCAAGCCCGTAAAAAAAGATGTCGCGATGACGGGAGAGATAACTCTGAGAGGCAAGATACTGCCGGTGGGTGGCATCAAGGAAAAGGTGCTGGCGGCGCACCGTGCCGGAATCAAGACGATTCTGCTGCCGCAGGATAACGAGGCGGATGTTGACGACATACCTCAGAGTGTAAGAAGGGAGCTTGACTTTGTTTTTTTGAAAAATGCAAGGGAAGCTTTGAAATATGCTATGGAAAAAAGTTAGGAAATGTAGTATGATTATAAAGAAAGCAGAGCTGGAAGCCGTTGCGGTGAAAAAAAATCAGTATCCCGAGGATACGCTTGCAGAGATCGCGTTTGCCGGCAGGTCAAATGTCGGTAAATCCTCACTCCTGAATCTTTTGACGGGACGTAAGGCGTTGGCGCGTGTATCGGGTTCACCCGGAAAAACAAGGACCATAAATTTTTATCGCATCAATGAGCTTTTTCGCATCGTGGATTTGCCGGGATACGGATACGCAAGGGTTTCCAAGAGTGTATCGGAAAACTGGGGCGAGATGATGGAGGAATACTTCCAAAATCGCAAGGGGCTGAAAAAGGTCGTGCAGCTTGTGGACATACGTCACGAGCCGTCAAAGCAGGATGTGCAGATGTACGAGTACCTGCGCCACTACGGTATGGACGGACTTGTCGTTGCGACAAAATCAGACAAGGTTTCCCGAAACGAAATACAAAAATGTATCAAAACGATAAGACAGACTCTGCGGCTTTCACCCGAGGATTTGGTGATCCCGGTGAGTGCGTTGAAAAGACAAGGCTGCGATGAGCTGTGGAAGGAAATCGAGAGGCTTTTGGAGGGATAAATGCAATTTTTAAGCTGGAGCTTTATCAGAAGCAGAATGAGAGCTATAGTAAGCATGATGCACGATAAAACTGTGCCTAAGCGTAAAAAGGCATTGGTGATTTTCGGCTTGCTTTATCTCATCTCGCCTGCGGACCTGATTCCGCCGGTGCTGTTCCCGGTTGCATTGGTAGACGACCTGGTGCTTTGGATCTGGATAATTTGGCACCTGAAGGACACGCTGGATCAGTACTGGGTGGGCGAGAAAAGCGTTGATTATTCCAAGGAATTTAAGCACAAGAATGTAATAGAGGGCGTAGATTTTACCGTAGAACACAGCGGAAAGGACGAAGAAAATGGAAAATAACACAGTAGGAAGGGTATTGTTCAGCGGAGAGCAAATCGAGGAAAGAGCAGCGGAGCTTGCAAAGCAGATTTGTGCCGATTACGAGGGTGAACCGCTTTACCTGGTGGGAACGCTGAGAGGCGCCGTGATGTGGATGGCAGAGCTTATGAAGCACATAACGAATGATGCGGAAATAGACTTTATTGTGGCATCAAGCTACGGCTCGGGCACGACCACGTCGGGCGTCGTAAAGATAAAAAAGGATCTGGAGGGTGACATTTACGGGAAGAATGTCATAATAATCGAGGATATCGTTGACACCGGCACGACCCTAAAGCACCTCAAGGCACATCTGGCAGACAGAAATCCAAAGAGCATCAAGATATGCACTATGCTGGATAAGCCGTCCAGACGTTTGGTAGAGCTGGAGGCGGATTACGTAGGCTTTGCCATCGAGAACCTTTTTGTTGTCGGTTACGGCTTGGATTACGATCAAAAATACAGAAACCTTCCTTATGTCAGCTATTTGGAAGGCTAATATAAAACAGTTCATATTATAATTGTAAAGGAGATACATAAAAAATGGCTTATGAAGTAAAAATCGGATTATCAAACAAACACTTACATTTGACTGAGGAACACATCGAGATCCTGTTCGGTAAGGGACATGAGCTTACACCCACAAAGCCGCTGGTTCAGCCGGGTCAGTTTGCCTGCGAAGAAAAGGTAGATATAGTAGGTCCAAAAAGCACCTTGAAGGGTATCAGGGTTCTCGGTCCCGCAAGACCGGAAACTCAGGTTGAGCTTGCAATGACTGATGCAAGAACAATCGGTATCAAGGCACCGGTAAGAGAATCCGGCAAGCTTGACGGAACTCCGGGCTGCAGGATCATCGGACCGTGCGGCGAGGTTGAAATCGACCACGGCGTTATCGTTGCGCTCAGACACGTTCATCTCAACGATGAGCAGGCTGCAGAGGCAGGAGTAAAGGACGGAGATGTGGTAAGCATCAAGATTGAAGGCGAGAGAGGACTCATCTTTGACAATGTTCTGGTTAGAGCAGGTGTTAAGCACGAGAGAGAGGTACACCTTGATACAGACGAAGGAAACGCAGCAGGCTGCGGTCCTGATACTGTCTGCACTATTATAAAATAGTCGCTTTGTGGGGTAAAGGCTTTGCTCGCTCATTACGGGTCGGCATGGCTCTTGCCCCTATCTTTTAAGCGAAATAGCTTGGGCTGAAAAGTCATTGCGGTAGGGGGAAATATTGATGAAAAGATTCAATATGATATGCTCTGTGGTGGTATTCATCACGATTGCAGTTTTTTTGATTACATTATCCCAAAACCTGGTGGTCAGATCTTCAGAGGTTTATGCATTTTATTTTAATGACTCGCAGGCTGTTTCAAAGCTATACACCGAGCTGTCGAGCGGTGATATTGCAAAGGATATTGCGGATTTTATGAACGAGTGGAGACCGGCGGAGTTCCAGATATACGAGGATACCGGCTACGATCTGCAGGGGATTTTTGATGCCGATGAGGGATATAATATGCTGCGTATAAAGCTTTGCGTTGATATAAGCAGCATTCTTTGCGTGATATCATTCATATTGACGGTGTCCGTATATTGGTATTTGATAAAGAGCAACGAAAAGAAGCTGCTGCGCACAGGCTGTAAGTCAGCGCTTGCATTGGCAGCAGGCTTTTCGGCAGTGTATGCTGTCATTCTGTCTACGGAGGGCGGCCGCTCGTGGCTTGCGCAGCTCCTGAAGATGCGCAAGCTGGGTGAGGACTCCGCTCTTTTGACAATACTGGGTACAGACTTTGTACATATGGCAATAATTTTTTACCTGATAATCACGCTGATACTTATGTGCGTATTCGCATATGTGAGCGACAGACTTACCCGTCCGCCGAGGATTTTCTACTAAATTCGTCGCGGATGTAAAAGGCTGCCGAGCTGCAGAATACTCTTGACAAGGGGAGACAGAAATGGTTTATGTATATTTGGCAACAGGCTTTGAGGAAATAGAGGCGGTTACCGTCGCGGACGTGCTCAGGCGCAGCGGCGCAGAGCTGAAGACGGTTTCCGTGACAGGAGAACGTCGGGTCACGGGCGCACACGGCATTACGCTGGAAGCGGATATTCTCTTTGAGGATGCTGACTGCTCGCAATGCGATATGCTGGTGCTTCCGGGAGGTATGCCGGGAACGGTCAATCTGGGCAAGCACAGCGGACTTGTAAGGGAGCTCAAGTCCGCCGCCAAGGAAGGACGGTGGATCTGCGCGATATGTGCGGCACCTATGGTATTGGGAAATCTTGAACTGCTCGAGGGCAAAAATGCTACGATCTATCCGGGAATGGAAGGTCATCTGCTCGGAGCCAATGCCGTAAAGGCGGCGGTGGTCTGTGACGGAAACATTATTACGTCGATGGGACCGGGAACTGCGATGGAGTTTGCACTTGCACTTTGTGAGGCATTGTTCGGTGAGGAACGGGCAGACAGGCTTAGGGACGATATGATTTATGAATAGAGGAGAAAAAATATGAGCTATGTTGTGGATTACCACATTCACTCGCATTATTCGGACGGAAAAATGAGCCCGGTGGAGCTTGTGCGAAAATATAAGGATGCGGAATATGACATAATTTCAATTACGGATCACGATGGCATAGACGGCGTCAAGGAGGCAATGATAGCAGGAGAAGCCGTAAAGCTCAAGGTTGTGCCGGGAGTGGAGCTTTCGACGGAGCATTACCTTGTACCTGCCGCCTCCGAATCGCCGGATGAGCAGCTTCGGGTAGAGCTTCATATATTGGGCTATGATTTTGATCCGGAAAATGAAGCATTGTGCGCAAAGCTCGCCGAGCTGAAAAAGTCCAGGCGTGAGAGAAACGAAAGGCTGTGTGCAATACTGAACGAGATGGGCTATCCGGTGGAGCTTGCCGCTCTCGAAGCGAAAAGCAAGGGAGGCTATGTGGGCAAGCCACATATTGCGGATGCTTTGATCGAGCTCGGGTATATAGAAAGAAGAGCGGACGCATGGGCGGACGGCTGCTTCTTTGAAGCACCTCGGTTGAAGGCGGTAACAAAGAAAAAAATGGCTGCGCAAAAGGCTATCACTCTGATTTCCGCTGCGGGCGGAATGGCAGTTTTGGCGCATCCGGCACGAATCCGAGGTATGGGTGAGCGAGGCAGCGATATATTCTGGAAAAATATGAATGCTTTGATAAAGGAGCTGAAGGGCTTGGGCTTGAAGGGTGTGGAATGCTATCACCCGGAGCACAGTGAGGAGGAGGCCTGGAAGCTGTTTGAGATAGCGGCAAGGTATCATTTGCACGTTAGCGAGGGTTCGGATTTTCACGGAGAGGAGAAGTAAAGGATGAAGGTTAAATTTTGCGGTGCATCTATAGGAGTTACAGGCTCGTGCCATTTGATATCAACGGACAAGCACAAAATTTTGCTTGATTGCGGACAATTCCAGGGCGGCAAGGAAACCGAAAGGATGAACGAGGAGCCATTCCCGTTCGATCCGCAGGAAATAGAATGTGTTATTTTGAGCCATGCGCATATTGACCATTGCGGACGACTTCCGTTGCTCGTAAAAAGAGGCTTTAAGGGTTCGATTTACTGTACGGATGCAACCGCAGATTTGCTGGAGGTTATGCTCAAGGACAGCGCATATATTCACGAAAAGGATGCGGAGTGGCAGACAAAGAAAAATCTCAGAACAGGCAAACCGCCGGTTGAGCCGCTTTACACTATACGAGATTCCGAAAATGCGCTGAAGCTCGTAAGACCGGTGCTGTATGACCAGCTTATCGAAATAAATCCTGAAATGAAAATGGTATTTAACGATGCGGGGCATATACTCGGTTCTGCCATAACCGAGCTGTGGATTACCGAAAAAAAAGCGAGCGAGGAGGCACGAACCTCAAAGCTTGTATTTTCCGGCGACCTCGGTGTGGAAAATCGACCGATACTCCGCGATCCGGTAAAGATAAAAAAAGCGGATTTTGTTATAATGGAGACGACCTACGGAAACAGACTTCACCCCGAAAATTCGACAAGCATAGACGAGCTTATCGCGATAACGCTGAGGACGGTCAAGCGCGGCGGCAGTGTGATAATACCGTCGTTTGCGGTCGGAAGAACACAGGAGCTGATATATCAGTTCAATATGTTCTACGAGCATCACCCTGAATATTTGGATATCCTGGGCAAGGTGAACGTGTACATCGACAGTCCGATGGCAACGACCGCAACAGAGGTTTTCAAAAAGAACGCACAGGTATTTGATGAGGAGACAAAGGCTTATATACTGAGCGGCGATCATCCGCTGGATTTTCCGAATCTGAAGTTTACCAGAAACACGGCTGACTCGCAGCTCCTGAATACTGACAAGACGGCAAAGATTATAATTTCCGCAAGCGGTATGTGTGAAGCAGGTCGTATACGTCACCATCTGAAGCACAATCTTTGGGACAGCAGAAACAGCGTTGTCTTTGTCGGCTATCAAGCAGCGGGCACGCTCGGCAGACTCCTTGTGGAGGGCGCAAAAGAGGTCAAGCTCTTCGGAGAGCCTATAATGGTAGGTGCGGAAATATACAATCTTGAGGGCTTTTCCGGTCACGCAGACCAAAAGGGACTGCTCGACTGGCTCGGTGGCTTCCGGGCTGAGCCGAAGCACATTTTCCTTGTACACGGAGAGGCTGATTCCAAGCGTGATTTTGCTGCAAGGGTAAAAGAGGTTTTCGGCTATGAGCCTATCGTGGTGAACGGCAATACGGAATATGAGCTCGAAAGCGGTGAAATACTCAGCAAGGATGAGCTTATTCGCGAGGTACTTGACCAAGAGGACATCGAGAACCTCAAGACAAAGCTTTCATCAATCAAGGGTGAGCTTGAGACGGTCATTGCGAGCGCACAGACAGCCGTTTCGGATGAAATTTCACTCCGAAAGCTGGCACAGATAAATAATATAGTACAGGAGCTGGAGAAGGCATCGCTCAATTTGGGAGCCTCGGTGCTGGCAGAGGACAGAGACGAGACACCGCTGTCGGAGCAGAAATAGCTGCGCTTTTCTTGGCACCCTGCGATTTTTCGCTCTTGCTCCCGGCTTCAGCCATACGATCGGTCAGTTGGCACTTAATTTCGGCTCGGGAGAAAGCAGGTCAGAATATAAAAACGGAAGTGATTTCTCACTTCCGTTTTTTGGCGGAGGACATGGGACTCGAACCCACGGGGCTGTTACACCTTACTTGATTTCCAATCAAGCTCCTTAGCCACTCGGTCAATCCTCCAAGGCTAAAATATAATCTGTATTACGATGCTCAGGGTCAGACAGCAGGTCTGCAGCTCCGAAAAGCACCTTAATTACTTTAACATATAATGCGGCATTTGGCAAGGATAAATTTGAAAAATGCTGATTTTTTTCGACAAAGAATTATTCCTGCACTATGCTTATGGAAAGCTTTACAAGGTAGTTGTAGTAGCCCTCCGTGGAAAGGTCGTCCAGTATGACATCCTCATAGAAATTTTCACCGAGGGTCAAGCCGTTTTCCGCCGCAAAGCGAATCAGCCTCCTGCAGTTTGCGCATACGTTTTCGTAGCCGTGCTTGTCGTAGATGAGCAGGCAGCGCCCACCCGGAACATAAACGGAGTCGGAGAGCTTGGGTACACTCTCTGTGCTCGAGGCGGCAACGGAATAAAATCTGCTGTATTTGTAGCCCTCCTCGCTGACCGAGGCTCGGGGAATCATTGCACCTATGGAATAGCTGCTGTGAAGATTCAGACGGTGGCAGAACGCAAAATGCTCACCGACAGCCTCCATCACGCTTTTTTCATCGTCAGCACCCTTGTAGTCGGTGGTTATGAGAAGCTGCGGCTGCGTATCCTCAAAAATAATCTCATCTAGCGGAGCACGCAAGCCCTCCCTTGTCTCCTCTATCTTTTTGTCTATGTAGATTTTTGCGTTGTTAAGCTCTGCGATTTTTTGGTCTATTTCGCTCCGCTTTGACTCCAAAAGCTCGATGAGAGCTTCGGGAGAGCGGTGATCCATATGCCTTTTGATTTCGTCGATGTGAACGCCCAGCTCGCGCAGAGTACGCAGAATAGCAAAGGTCTCAAGCTGCGTGTAAGAGTAATATCGGTAGCCGTTGTCAGCGACTATATCCGGTTTGAAGATGCCGCAGTCATCGTAGTGAAAAAGTGTCTGCTTTTTGACGTTGAAAATCCTTGCAAATTCACCTGTGGTAAAATATGCTTTTCTGTTTTTCATAAACGCTCGACCTCCCGCAAAAATCGCTTGAGAACATACTCGCACGAAAAGTATACCACATTTTGCGAAAATAGTGTATAATGAAATAAAATTCGGAGGTAAAAATGAGATATATACAGGCAGACATATTTGTGAGCAGGCAGGGAATAGAGCCGCTGGTATCGGCGCTTATGGCAGTAGGAATAACGGACATGGTCGTTGACGACCCTGCGGACATAGACAATCTTTTGAACAAGGAAAACGACTACGAGTGGGACTATATCGACGAGAGCGTTTTGGAGCAGAAAAACGATGAGCCGAGGGTTACGCTTTTCCTTGAGGAGAATGAAGAAGGCAGGCAGACACTTGCAAGCATCAGAACGGCTGTAGAGGAGCTGAAAAAACAAGCGGAAAACGGAGACTTCGGTGCGAGTGCGGACCTGGGTGAGCCGCGTATCGAAACAGCAGTGAAGGACGACAGCGAATGGAAGGATAATTGGAAGGCATATTTCAAGCCGGCAAGGGTCGGAAGGAGCATTGTGGTAAAGCCAACCTGGGAGAGCTATGAGGCTAAGGACGGCGAAAAGGTCATAGAAATAGATCCGGGTATGGCTTTTGGAACCGGAACACACGAAACGACATCGCTTTGCATCAAGCTAATGGAAAAATATGTAAAGGATGGGATGAGGGTGCTTGATGTGGGCTGCGGCTCGGGCATTCTTTCGATAGCGGCAGCTCTGCTGGGAGCGGGCGAGGTGCTCGGAGTTGAAA
>CAZQSP010000034.1:0-9713 GCA_964596085.1 uncultured Oscillospiraceae bacterium | reverse complement strand
GAATTATCAAATCAATCCTGTTTTCTTCAAGAAGCTCAAGAAGTCTTTCCTCGAAGGCCTCCTGTGAGCCGAGCTGTTTTTTCAGCACGCATTCCGCCTTGATTCCTGCCTTGGCTGCCCTTTCGAGCGCATAGGCATTCCTGTTGTTTGAAAGCACCAGTACAATTTCTCCGCTTTCGATGATGCCGCCTTCACAGGCATCTATCAAAGCCTGAAGATTGGTTCCGCCGCCAGATACCAGCACGGCTATTCTTGCCTTTAGCATATAATCACCTGTTCATCCTCAGCCTGCGCATTTACAATTTCACCTATCACATAAGCCTCCTCGCCGTTTGCCTTGAGTATTTCCAATGCCTTGTCAGCATCCTCGGCAGCAACGACTATGCTCATTCCGACACCCATATTGAAGGTGTTGAACATATCGTGCTCGCTTATACCGCCTCTTTCGGCTATGAGCTTGAATATAGGAAGAACTCTCACATCATCCTTCTTGATCCTTGCTGCAAGTCCCTTAGGAATACTTCTCGGAATGTTTTCGTAGAAGCCTCCGCCTGTTATATGTGAAATACCCCTTACTTTTACTTCTTCAAGAAGTGCCAGTACCGGCTTCACATAAATTTTGGTCGGAGTAAGAAGCGTTTCTCCTATGGATTTGCCGCCAAGCTCAGCCACAGGCGACTTGATGTCCGAGCTTTCAACCTCGAAAACCTTGCGCACCAATGAAAAGCCGTTGGAATGTACGCCGCTTGACGGGAGTGCTATTATTACATCTCCTGCTTTCATCGTCTTATTGTCGATTATCTTGGACTTGTCAACAACACCTGTGCTGTAGCCTGCAAGATCGTATTCGTCCACAGGGTAAAATCCCGGCATTTCCGCAGTTTCACCGCCGATGAGGGCAGCTCCCGACTGTACGCAGCCCTCTGCCACACCCTTGACTATCTCCGCAATTTTTTCCGGCACATTTTTGCCGCAAGCTATATAGTCAAGGAAGAAAAGCGGCTTGGCACCGACACAGATAATGTCGTTTACGCACATTGCCACGCAGTCAATGCCTACCGTATCGTGCTTGTCCATAAGGAAAGCCAGCTTGAGCTTGGTTCCCACACCGTCCGTACCGCTTACCAGAACAGGACGGCTCATACCTGTTATATCAAGCTCGAACAGACCCCCGAAGCCGCCCACATCTGAGCATACACCCGAGGTCATCGTTCTTGCGATATGTTCCTTCATCAGCTCGACCGCCTTATAGCCGGCTGTGATGTCGACACCTGCTGCTGCATAGCTGTCTGATTTTGAGTTCTTGTGCATTTTTATTTTCCTTTCGGTATTTTGCTTATTTTAATTGTTCTTTTCGATTATTCTTTTATTCTTTTCCGTTCCAGCAATATGTGCAAAGCTTGCACGGCTCAAGTCCTATCGCCTTGCATACGCCCTCCAGAGACTGAAATTCCAAGGAAGCAAAGCCGAATTTGTCCGCAATGGTCTTGCGCAGCTTCTTGCCTCTTTCCGTATTGGAATCGCTGTATTCTTCTATATGCTTATGTCCCTCGTCGCCCTCAAGCTCCTGAATTATACGCCTTGCCAAAAGCTCCATTTCGCTTCTGCTGCTTGAGAAGTTCAGATACCTGCAGCTATACATTATAGGAGGGCAGGCTGAGCGCATATGTACCTCCTTGGCTCCGTTTTCGTACAGAAATTCTACCGTTTCGTTGAGCTGTGTGCCTCGTACTATCGAGTCGTCCACAAAAAGCAGCCTTTTGTCCTGGATAAGCTCGTGCACCGGTATCTGCTTCATCTTGGCAACCTTGTTGCGCTCAAGCTGGTTTGACGGTGTAAAGCTTCTCGGCCAGGTCGGCGTATACTTGATAAAGGGTCTTGCAAATTCGACTCCCGACTCCTTTGCATATCCCATGGCATGAGGTGTTCCCGAATCCGGTATGCCGCATACATAATCAAGCTCCGGCAGAGTTCCTGCGTTTCGCTCGTTTTCTGCCATTACAGCCCCGTTGCGCTGCCGCATAATCTCGACATTGACACCCTCATAGCAGGAGGTCGGATAGCCGTAGTACGACCAGAGGAAGGAGCATATTTTCATTTCCTCTCCCGGCTCTGCGAGCTGAACAAAGCCCTCGGGTGACAGCTCTGCGATCTCTCCCGGTCCCAGCTCCTTAAAGTCCTCATATCCGAGCTTGTTGTATGCAAAGGATTCAAAGGAAACGCAAAAGCCGTTTTCCGCCTTGCCTATATGTATCGGTATTCTTCCCAATCTGTCACGCGCAGCTATCAGCTTTCCCTCATCGGTAAGTATGAGTATGGATACCGTACCCTCGACGAGCTCCTGCACATATCTGATGCCCTCCGTAAAATTCGCCCTTTGACTGATTAGTGCGGCGACAAGCTCCACATTGTTCACCCTGCCGCCCGTCATCGCATCAAAATGTCCGCCGTTTGTATCCATATACCGAGCTATCAGTTCATCGGAATTTCTGATGAGTCCTATAGTCGCTATAGCGAATGTCCCCAGATGTGAGCGAATGAGGAGCGGCTGCGGATCAGAATCACTGATACAGGCTATCGCTGCTCTGCCCCACATCTCGTTGAATATATTCTCAAACTTCGTTCTGAACGGTGAGTTCTCAATATTGTGAATTTCCCTCTGCATACCCAGCTTTTCGTCGTAGGCCGCGATACCGCCGCGGCGCGTTCCCAGGTGCGAATGATAATCCACACCAAAGAAAACGTCCACCATGCAGTCCTCTTTTGAGGTAACTCCGAAAAATCCGCCCATTTATGCCTCCTATGCAAAGAAAAGCTCGGAAAGTGTCATCGGATCGATATACTTGCCGTCCTTGTATACACGCATATTACCGGAAGCTATCTCGTCAATCAGCATAACCCTTCCGTCCGCATCATATCCAAATTCAAACTTGATATCGTAGAGCACAAGTCCCTTTTCCTTGAGGTCGTCAGCTACGATCTGCGTGATCTTCTGTGTCATTTCCTTGATGTCGTCATACTGCTCTGCGCTCATAACTCCCAAAACAACAAGCCCGTCCTTTGTTACCAGCGGATCGCCCTTTTCGTCGTTTTTGAAGGTGGTTTCAACATATGCAGGCAGCTCCGCACCCTCCTCTACGTATTCACCGTAGCGGCGAAGGAAGCTTCCGACAGCTCTGTGGCGGCAGATAACCTCAAGTCCCTTTCCGAAAACCTTGGCAGGAAGAACCTCCATAGTGGTATTGTTCAGATCTGCATTTACAAAATGAGTTCTGATTCCCGCTGCATTTATCTTTTCAAAGAAATACATCGACATTCTCAGGTTTACATCACCCACACCTTCAATCGTAAGTCCTACCGCATTTTCGCCCGGATCAAATACTCCGTCCTTGCCTGTGCAGTCATCCTTGAACTTCAAAAGGTAATTGCCGTTTTCAAGCTCAAATACATTTTTTGTCTTTCCCGTGTACACCAATTTGCTCATTGTGATTTCCTCCGTATCTTTGTATATATCTTAAGTTGAAACTGATAACTTTTTTTCCGCTTTCTATTTGCGATTGAATTTTTCTTCTATATTTCTGTTTTTTTCGAGTACCTTTTCCTTGGCCTCCTGTCTTTTGAGCGTGAGCAGCTCGGCAAGCCCCTCATCCGTAATCGCAAGCAGCTCCACCGCCAAAAGCGCCGCATTGGCTGCCGCATCTATTCCCACCGATGCCACAGGTATTCCCGGCGGCATCTGCACGGTTGACAAAAGTGCATCCATTCCCTCAAGCGATGACTTGACGGGCACCCCTATTACCGGTAGGCTTGTATTTGCTGCCAAAACGCCGCCCAAATGTGCCGCCTTGCCTGCCAGGGCTATGATCGCAGCAAAGTCCTTTTGCCTTGCCTCCTTCGCAAAGGTGATTGCCTCCTCCGGCGTTCTGTGAGCCGAGTAAACATGAACCTCAAACGGCACTCCGTATTCGATAAGCGTGTTTATCGCCTTTTCCGCAACAGGCAGATCGCTGTCAGAGCCCATAACGATTCCTATTTTTTTCATACTTTTACTTATCCTCCGTTTTTTCAACCAAAAAAGGGCGCATTCATTCCCCAAACGGGAACAAATACGCCCAGACGGTCGGCATTAAAAACTTTCTGCTCCCTTGCGGTACTCCGCAGCTTCCGTCAGTCACAAAAAGTTGTTCTCTTACGTTAACTCTCATGCCTTATTATATCAAGTCCGTCTCAGTAATTCAAGTATAAACAGAAAAGATATTTTGCTATTGTCTGTTTTTTTGTCTGCGGCACAATGCCTGTAATATGCCTGCCGCTCCGAGCATCAGTGTCAGATAAAGCGGCAAATTGTTTGTGTCCGCTGTCCTTGGCACAGTACCGCTTTCGCCGTCCTCGCCTCGAAGCGGAGACATTCCATCGCTGTCATAATTTGGCTTTTGCGGCTTGCTCGGCGACTGAACCTCGCCCTGTCCTATATCATCCTCCTCTGAAGCAGGCTCCTCCGGCTTCAGTGCAGGCTCATCCTCAGGTGCGCTTATCAGCGGCGGATTTGAGGAATGACCCGGAGTATGGAACTTTATTTCTATGCTCTTTGATGCCGTAGCCTTGGTGTCGCCGTTCACGGAGTCGTTTGTGTTGGTGACCTCAAGCACGTATGTCTTGACCGTACCGTGAGCTATGCCCTCGATTTCATCTGCCGGTATCACCAAGGAGCTGCCCGTCTGGCCCTCAAGCTTGGTCTTTGAGCCGTCCCTTTGCAGCTCATACCATTGATACGAGAGTGTACCGCCGTCGCTGACCGTAGCCGATGCCTCGACCGTAATATCTGAGCCGTCTCTCATATGGCTGAGCTCATCTTCCATTTCTATTTCCGGCACTGCCGCATCGAGCTTGCCGTTTATCTTGACTATAATCGTCTGTGTTGACTGTGAATATGTTCCGTCATACTGCCTTACTATGTCTATCGTGGTCTCAGCTCCCGACAGATTGTTGTCAGCTCCTGCTGCATATTCCTCGGAAAGATTCCAGCCCTCCTCGCCCGTAGGTCCTCCAAACGGGATTACACTTTCATCCTTTACTCTAAATTCATATTTGCCTGTGGTTTCCGTACCGTCCGGATCCCTTACCACAAGCTTTATGCTGTCATCATACTCAAATTCATATTTGCCGTCTGTCTCGCTGACAGGCTCCCAGGTATCGCTTCCTGCCGATTTCTTGTAGATCTGATATTCCGGCACAATTTGTTCTGCTCCCGGAGTGAGCAGCTTCGCCGGCGAAAATGCATCCTCATACAGCTTAGGCACTTCTGCTGTGTTTACATATCTTGACAGGCAGACATTTGCCGCAATGTATTCGTACGTTATGTAAAGTCCAAACGCCGAGCTCGGCTTGTTCCAAAAATCGTTGCTCGTATCGCCGTCATTTATATTATCGAGCAATACCTGCTTGATATCCGCCATCCTTGATTCTATATCGCCGTAGTCCATATCCGCAGCTATAGGCAGCACGCTTTCGGTCGTGTATCCCAACTGCCTTGTAAATTCCTCCGCAGTATCTGCTCTTGCGAATACCTCCACATCCGAGTATTCCATCGTGCAGCTTATACCTCCACTGAGCAGCTCTCCCAAGGCTACCGCTGCTCCCGAGCCGTTCTTCAGTGTCGTGTATTCATAGGTTCTGTTTACCTCATATAATGCCTCGGCTTCATCTACCGGTGCAGAAAATGAAGAGTCTGCATAATATGTAACGACGTCCTTACCGAGCGATATTCTTACGGGAATATTGTACAGCTCCGCCGGCAGCTCCGTCCACCTGCTGCCATCATATCTGCCGCTGTTTGCTTCGCTTGCAGCATCAAAGCTGATGCTTGCAGCTTGAAGCTCAGAATATCCGTTGTAGGTGCCCTGAGCAGCCTCTCCTGCAGCCTCAGACAAATTGAATTGTGCATCAGCCGTATCCATAACTCTGGTAATGGCTTCTCCAAATTCCTGTGTAGATGCGCCGGTCTTAAATGCTGCCAGCTTTGCCTCATCGAGCGTTCCGCTGAACAGATAGTACAGTCTGCCCTCCGGTATGCAGTCATCCTTGCCTGTTACCGTAGCTATAACCAAAAGCGGATCGTTGTTTTTTGTTATTGTTTTGCCGGAAAGCTGTTCGTACGTCACGCTCGGCTTGTAGGTTTCCAGATTGAGATTTACAAGCCTTCCTGTTGCCGGCTTGAACGTATATTCTGAATAGCCCGTCTCATGCTTAGGCTGCAGCAGTGATGATGCAGCATCATCGGCATATCTGGCTGCTGCAAACGGCTTTTGCGAGTCTTCAACATCTATATCAAATACCGCCTCTGCAGCCTCAGTACCCTCGGCAACAAGTGTCACCCCTGCCTTTGCTACCGTAATAAGCCTCTCTGCAGCGGATAATGCCGCAGTTTTTGGAAATACTATGATCGGATTTCTTGAGCTCTTCGGATCTGCATAGCGCATGACTATCGGATCCTCTGCACTTGCGACAGCGTTTGACTGCAGCTCATAGCTGCTGCCGCCTTTCTCAAAGGAAAGCTTCGCAGCTCCGCTCAACTCAACATCCCTATTAAATCCACCCGCGGCATTTGCGACAGCACTGTCCTTTACTACAATATTCTTTACGGGACTGATGATCTGTCCTCCGGCCCTTACCCTTGCATCGCCCGAAAGCTCTATCGCCATAGACATTTTATTAGTGAGGTCTCCACCGAAGCCTATGCTTTTTTCTGCGTTGACCGTACCTCCGGATATCTTTACATAGCTGCTGTTTGAGCTACTGCAGGAGCCTACTCCTCTGATCCCTATGCTTATACCGGAGGAGGATTTTACATCAATATCTCCGCCTGTAATATCTATGTATGCACCCGCATTCCTCGTAATAGAATATCCTATGCCTATTGCCGTGCCGCATTCTCCGCTTGCAAAAGCCGAGGCTAGCACGGTTCCCGAGTTAATCGTTACACTACGGTTTTCTCCGCCTATCGCACTGCCTGCTACCGTTCCGTTTGTGACATAGATGAACGGCTCCTTGCTCGTGCTGCCTGCTTCTCCTATGGTAATATTACCGTTGAGAGCAACGGTTCGAGTACTTGCGACAATCGTCGCATTTGAGTTATCTATACATATGTGCCCTCCCGTAATATTTATTTCCGCTGCTGTGGGCACATCTTCTTTTGTTTTATACAGCTCTGCCAGAATATTTCCTCCACTGATATTCAGCTCCTTCAGAAAGAGCATCATATTACAATATCGGTTTCCACTGTAGAGCGTTATTTGCTCCTTGACAAATTCGATATTACCGCCCTTGATGTTCAGAGTGCCGGTGCATTGCTTCGAGCCCTTGTCCGCACCGCTTCCGACTCCCTTTATTATCTTAACACAGAGAGTCCCCTCATATTTTACGGAGCTGTAGTCTGTCAACCTGCCCTCTTCATTGAGCTTCTCGATCAGCTTTTTGTCCGATGCTGTACCCGATTCACTTTCCCTGCTGTCAATCGTCAGAACCGAGCTGTCATTGATCTGTATGCCGGCTGATGACTCCATTTTGTTTGTTCCTTTCAAGCACATATTCACCGTGCTCTCTCCGGATATCGTCATCGGTTTGGCTTTGTAATTTTGGTTTATTGTAATATTATCCAGCACGATATTTGCCTGTGCGCCATTTGATACCGTAATTCCTACATTGCCCCCTGCTTCTAGGGTGCCGTATAGACGAACGATGTCAGATGAGCTGGCTGTATAGCTTATGCCCCCCCACCTGTTCATATACGGTATTTCCGCTATCGTCTCCCGTAACGGTAAGTAGACCCTTGGAGAGATCTATCTCGTAATCATATGCCGGTTCATCTGCCCATACGACAGCCGGAAACATAGTCGCTATCATGCATATAGATACCAATATTGCAATCAATTTTCTGTCAGTTTTCATAACTTCCTCCCGTTGTACATCCTTTAAGCGTATATTTTAGCATAATCTTTACTTTTTTTCAAGCTCATATGCGAATATGTGCCGCTCACTCATCTGAACGGTATGAAACGGCCCTCGTGCTCGCTGACGATTTTTCCGTCCTTTAGAGCGGTATTGCCGCCTAGAAATACCCACTCTATGCCCTCCGGAGCCTCTAGCTGCGAAAAATCTGCTCTGTCCTCAACGGTCTGCGGATCAAATATCGTTATGTCCGCATCGCATCCCAATTCTATCCTGCCCTTGCTGTGCAGCTCAAGTCTGTCTGCCGGTTCTGCGCTCATCTTGCGCAGTGCCTCCATAAGAGTCAAGCAGCTTTCGCGGCGCACATATTTGCCGAGTATGCGAGGGAAGGTTCCTGCGGCTCTCGGGTGTCCGCTTCCGTTGTTGAGTATCGCATCGCTTGCTATCATACCGTTTTTGTTTGCGATTGCCGCCGCAATCTCGTCCTCGTTCATCACGAATGCCACCGCAAGCATATTCGGATATTTTTTGCGAGCCTCTGCAAATATCTGCTCTGTACAGCGCACATTCTTGTACGGCTCGTCGGTGAGCAAAATATCGCTGTAGCTCTTGCCCCAGCCCTCCAAACAGCCGTCCTCAAAAACTGCCGAACCGATCTCGGTCGAGAACGCATTGTACGGATAGGTGTCGTAGTTCAGCCTCGGATTTTTTTTCATTGCCTCGTTTATGCAGTCCAATGCCTCCTTCATACTCCCCGTTGCCGAACAGCTCGACAGATGGGAAATTTGAAATTTCTGCGGTATCTCGTTTGCAAGACGTATCATTTCCTCGATAGGAAAAAGGTCGTCCTTCTTCGTTTCGCCTCTGTAGTGTGCGGATATCAGCAGTCTTGGATCCTCGGCAGCTCTGACGGCATTCAGCAGCTCGTCGAAGCTTATACCCGGGTCGTATTCTATACCGAACGATATGCCGTATGCTCCGTCAGCCAGCTCCTGTCTCATAAGCTGTGCCAGCTCGTCCATCTGCTTCTGTGACGGATGCTCGTATCTTCCGATTCCCATATCTGTACGCTTACGGTTATAGCCGGCAAGCATGATATAGTTTATGGGGCATCCTCCGAGCTCGTCGATAATCGCTCTGAACTCCGAAATCGGCTGATACTGAACGCCGCAGTTACCGCCGACTGCCGTCGTTACTCCCATCCTCAGCATCAGCTTGGATATCACGTAGCCCTTGCCCTCCTTTGCAAAGTTTTCCTCGTGCATATGTATGTCTATAAAGCCGGGTGATACTATCTTGCCGGTTGCATCTATCACTTCCTCTGCCTCTACAAGCTCGCTTCCTATATATTCTATCCTGCCGTCCTTCCAGCCTATGTTTGCCTTTTTCAGCTCACCTGCGGTAAAATCCGGATATCTTCCGTTGATTATCAGCTTGTCAAGCATTTTTTTCTCCTTTCCGTCACGGATATCAGTCGCTTAACTTTTTTGTACCAAATGAAAAATCCGCAAAGAACACTCTGCGGACTTTTATTTTCTTAAATTAAATGGCACGGTTTACTTTATTCGATCTGATGCATCTAGTGCATACATTCGCTTTTCTAACTGTTCCGTTTTCGTCTGCAACTCTTACAGTCTGAATGTTAGCGTTCCATTTTCTTCTTGTATGTCTTACGGAATGGGATACACTGTTTCCGGATACCTGACCTTTTCCGCAAATTTCGCATTTTCTTGACATTTACCGCACCTCCTTTAGTATATTAAGCT
>CAZQSP010000033.1:0-9885 GCA_964596085.1 uncultured Oscillospiraceae bacterium | reverse complement strand
GTTCACATCCGAATAAGGTGTTTCTGGAATGTGAAGAAAATTGAAAGAATAAAAAAGCCCAGTGTCTTGAAAACACTGGGCTTTTGTTTGGTGGATCATCAGGGGCTCGAACCCTGGACACCCTGATTAAGAGTCAGGTGCTCTGCCAGCTGAGCTAATGATCCGTATACAAGCGCCAATCGCTTAGCACATTTGGTATAATAACATTTTCAAAGGCAAATGTCAACAAAAAAAACAGAAATTTTTTATTTTTTTGAAATAAATGCTCCTAAGAAGTTTTTTGGAGCCAAATGCGAGCTATTTATCATACTTTTTTCAAAAGAGGGCAAAATGAATATGCACACAGTTAAAAAGGAGGACATTGAAATGAAAGAAAAGAATTGCTGTGACAAAGCTGAGAACAAAATCGAAGGAAGCAACAAAAACGCTAAGAGCAAAAAAAGCGAAAAGAACAGCGAGTACGATAAGACCGCTGACGAGAAGAAATACTAAAATCATCGCGCAAAAAACGGATATAAAAGAGGAGGGACGGCATATGCTGTCCTTTTTTCCGTAAGACTGTATTTTTCTTTGCAATTAGACGCATTTTAGTATATAATATAAGGAATTACATACCTATATGAGAAAACAGAAAAAGGATTAGGAAATGTTGGCAGAACTGGAGAACATATTTTACATAATTGGGGACATTTGCAAAGAGAACTGCATGCTTATTTTGATATGTACGAATATTCTGGCAATTTTCTTGGCGATAGTGTGTTTGGTCCGCACCTCAAGAGCAGGGAGGCTGCAGATACAGGGAGCTCAGCCCGAGGAGCTGAAGCTCAAGCTGCACGTGGAGACCGCAGAGCTTACCGTGGGCAGAGTGATTGCTGCCGGCGGAGCGGACAAGGAAAGCGAAGCTGCTACGACGGGGTTGGCCAGCGACACGGCACAGAGGATCGAGCCGTCGATTGCAGAGGCGGACGGCATAAAGCACGGTGACGAGGGCGCGGCAGCAGAGGAGTACTTTATCAGCAGATCCGGCAAGGTATATTCCAAGACAGAGGTTCTTAGGCAAATCAGAGACTGACGGAGGAGAAAGATGTTTTGTACAAAATGTGGAAACGAATTACATGACAGCGACAGATTTTGCGCATATTGCGGTGCAGCGGTGCGAAACGAGAAGCAGACTGAGGGTGCGGAGATAGTTTATAATCCGCCGTTCAAGAAGGAAGCAAGAAAGAAAACAGCCGAGATTTTGCAGGCAACACAGGAGTACTTTATCAGCAGATCCGGCAAGGTATATTCCAAGACAGAGGTTCTTAGGCAAATCAGAGACTGACGGAGGAGAAAGATGTTTTGTACAAAATGTGGAAACGAATTACATGACAGCGACAGATTTTGCGCATATTGCGGTGCAGCGGTGCGAAACGAGAAGCAGACTGAGGGTGCGGAGATAGTTTATAATCCGCCGTTCAAGAAGGAAGCAAGAAAGAAAACAGCCGAGATTTTGCAGGCAACACAGGGGAATACCGAAGCCGAGGAAGGAAAGGCAGAGGAAGCCGTAAAACAGCAGCTAAGCTTTGACTGGAATTTGGACGGCTTTCCGTCATACAAGCCGAAAAAGACCGAGGATGTGAATTTTAACTGGGAGAGCGTTCTCGAAAAGAAGACAAGGAGCAGAGGCGCAGAAGCACCGACGGTCGAGAAGCTGACGGCTGCAGATGAGGAGTTTTCGTGGGAAAAGGAATTTGCACGCAGCAGAAGCGTACTTTCGCAGGTTTGGGACGAGAAAAAGGATGAAGCTGAGGATATATTGTCAAACGAAGCCTTTGTAAAGGCGTCCATAGACAATTATAATGTAGAAAACGACAATACTGCAACCAAGAGGTACATAAAGCTGGGAGGCAAGGAGAGCCGCGATGAGCAGGCTCACAGCCTCAACAGCCAAAACGATGAGTTCAGGGAGCTCCTTGAGAGGGA
Source organism: uncultured Oscillospiraceae bacterium (assembly GCA_964596085.1). Lineage (GTDB taxonomy): Bacteria > Bacillota > Clostridia > Peptostreptococcales > Anaerovoracaceae > CAG-238. The sequence continues at coordinate 7,920 of CAZQSP010000033.1, read as the reverse complement.
AAAAGAGAGGGTACGTAATCTGGAGGACGAGTATAACAGACAGCTTGTTGAAATGGATTTCACTTGGGTTCCGGATATTTTCCCTCACAAGTCCGAGAGCAGGCCGGAAAGCAGGGTTGTGGATATAGTTCAGCCAAAGGCGGCACAGTGTGTTGACCTGTCAGACTCGCTAAGCGTCGACGAGAAGCAGGATAAGGTCGAGAAGGCAGAGAGAACAGCGGAAGCTCCGCAGGAAGCTCCGCAGACAGAAGCGCCGAAGCCGGAGGCGGCCCGGGAGGAAGCGGCACAGATGAGGCCGAAGGACCTGGAAAAGGATTTTGCCGCTGTTTTTGAGCAGGAATCTCTGCCGATGGAGCTCCACAAGGAAAAATTGAGATATTCCGACATTTTTCCTCGCGTGGATGAGGAGCTTGCGGAAGGCGACTATGTTCCCGTTCCGTCCGACTTTGAGTTTGACGAGGAGGATGCGCCTCGAAAAAATCATATATTCACAAGGATCGTGATTGCGGTTCTGACGGTAGTGTTGGCTCTTGAAAGCGTGCTCCTTGCCGTAAGAATAGTGGCACCGGAGAGCAAATTGGCATTGGCGATAGGAGATGCGCTCGTCAAGATCGTAGAAATTTTCACGGGCGACGAGCAGCAAGCCGGAATGGCAAGCGTAGACTATGAGCCAAGGGATGCATATATCTCGAGCTTGGTTGCGGATGCTGCGACCAAAGCCAATTACATAGGTACGATCATATACAATGCAACCCTGACCTATCCTACAGACAGGGAGCTTTCGTTCAAGGAGCTGGCCTCGGCGGACGAGTTTGTCGATGCGCAGTGGGAGGAAGCGGATGCCACCTACGGCGAAAAGCTGGCTGAGGCGGTCATAAGATACTACGACAGTTGGATTGACTCAAATCACAGTCCTGAGCTTGTTGGAATCAACACTCTGGAAATAGGCGAAATCAGAACGGGCGCAAAGGGCTTTTATGTTCTGTGCAAGCTTGACTATGCAAAGGAAAACGGCGATGAATTTTCACAATGCCAGACCGTTTTCGCCAAGATTTCCAATGGTTTGATGGTGATAAATGAAATCAAGGAGGAAACATTATAATGGAAAAACTTGAAAAGAAGATCAGTATAGTGCTCCTTATAATAGTGATCGCGGCATCACTGTTTTTGGCACTGGTGGGATTCATATCTGACTTCATGTGGTTCAAGGAGATGGGCTATGTAGCCGTATTCTTTACTCAGCTCGTGACGATACTCAAGGTTGGCATACCGACCTTCGTAGTCGTTACGGCTTTGGTGATGCTGTATCTGCACCACCTCAGAAAGAGCTATTTCTCGAAGATTGCATCCTCGGAAGCCACGGACATGAAAAAGCTTAAGCGCACAACGAATTATCTTGCGTTGATTTTCGGCTTGCTTGCTTCGTTTATGGCGGTAACGAATTTGTGGTTTGAGATTCTCAAGTTTGCAAACAGTACGGATTTTGACATAGCAGACCCGCTGTTCAAGCTTGATATTTCATTTTATATTTTCAAGCTTGAGTTTCTGACTCAGCTCAACGAAATCCTGATTGGGCTTATCGTAGCCTTCGTGGTGCTTACGATAGTTTACTACATTATATTGATGACGGTAAGAACTCCGGATGTGTTCAAGGAGGAGCCGACACAGGAGACTTACGCACAGGAGGAGCAGGAGGACAGATATACCGGCAGTGCCAATCCTTTTGGCGGAAACGGCAATCCCTTCGGCGGCGATGCAGGCTCGGAAGCAAAAGATCCGTTCAGCAGGATTTTTGAATCGCTCTCGGGCAAGAAATTCCAGCAAAGACCGGTTAAGCCCAAGAAACAGTTTGACGACGGCAACTTCAAGCAGCTTATGAACATTGCCTCGGGCAAGATCACTGTGCTTGGTTTTATCTTCTTTATAATGGTAGGCATAAACTTTTTCCTTCGTCAGTTCGATTTGCTCCATGCGCATACGGGCGCTGTTTACGGTGCCGGCTTTACGGATGTAAATATTACGCTTTGGATGTACAGAGTGCTCTGCGTTCTGGCAGCTCTGTCGGCTGTTATGTTCATCGTTCAGATGGGCAGAAGGAAGTACAAGAGCCTGCTTACGGTTCCTGTTATAATGATTGTTGTCGGCCTGGTAGGAACAGGTGCGGGAATGCTCATACAGAACTTTGTTGTTTCGCCTGATGAAATCAACAAGGAAAGCACCTACCTCGAAAGAAACATTCAATACACACAATATGCGTATCAGCTGGATGATGTTGATGTCAAGGACTTTGCTGCCGACAATACGCTGAAAGCCTCCGACATCAAGTCGAACAGTGAGACTATAAACAACATTCGTATCAACGACTTTGACCCTGCACAGCAGTTCTATAACCAAACGCAGAGTATACGTCAATACTACAGCTTTAACGATGTCGATGTTGACAGATATATGATAAACGGAAAGTATACACAGACCTTCCTTACCGCCAGAGAAATCGACGAGAACAAGATTGACACCTCCTGGCTTAACAGACACCTCAAATATACTCACGGCTACGGTGCAACCCTGTCCCGTGTAGACAAGGTAACAGACAGCGGACAGCCGGATGTGCTTATCGGAAACATTCCGCCGGAGTCCGAGGTTAAGGAAATTGAAATTACGCGTCCGGAAATCTATTTTGGTGAGCTTTCAAACGAATATATCGTTGTGAATACCGACGAAAAGGAATTTGACTATCCGGACGGTCAGAGCAACAAATATACGATGTATGAGGGTACGGCGGGTATAAAGATGAATTTCTTCAACCGTGTGCTTTTCTCCATCAGAGAGGGAAGCCTCAAGCTTCTGGTATCCTCGAACATCGACAGCGACTCAAGGATCATCATTTACAGAAATGTGATGGAGAGAGTTCAGAAGATAATGCCACACTTGTCTTATGAAGCAGACCCGTATATGGTTACGGTTGACGGCAAGCTCTACTGGATGCTCGATGCGTATACCACAAGCTCATACTACCCGTATTCAGAGCCTATGGCCGGCGATGTGAGCGGTACCAATTATATCAGAAACTCCGTCAAGGTAGTAGTGGATGCGTATAACGGCGACACCAGCTTCTACATTGTTGACAGAGAGGATCCGATAGCCGTGACCTATCAGAAGATATATCCTACGCTTTTCAAGGATTTTGATGAAATGCCGGAGGGCTTAAAGTCCCATATCAGATATCCTAACAAGATGCTCAGCATACAGGCAAGTGTATATGCCAAGTATCATATGGAGGACGTAAACGTATTCTACCAGAGAGAGGATATGTGGGATATCGCTTCGGAGATTTACGGAACCGAAAAGCAGCAGATGCAGCCGAACTATTACATTGCAAAGCTTCCGGGAGAGGAAAAGGCAGAGTTCTTCAACTCACTGCCGTTCACACCTAAGTCAAAGCAAAATATGACGGCATTGATGGTTGCGCGTAATGACGGAGATGACTATGGCAAATTGGTGCTTTACCAATTCCCTAAGTCCAGGACGATTTACGGTCCGGAGCAGATAGAGGCTCAGATAGACCAGAACACCGAGATTTCAAAGGAATTTTCGCTTTGGTCATCAGCAGGAACAAAGTACAGGAGAGGTAATATGTTCATCATACCGATCAACACATCTATCCTGTATGTAGAGCCTGTTTACCTTGAGGCTACCAACTCCAGTATACCTGAGGTCAAGAGAATCATCGTGGCATACAACGACAAGATCGCATACGAGGAAACCCTGGCAGAGTGCTTGGTATCATTGTTCGGCGATACTGCGGGGCAGGGTGTCAGCGGCTCGGATACAACTACCGAGGCCGGAGATAAGCTCGGTGCTGACGATACTCAGAGCATGAGCACCAAGGAGCTTGCACAGAAGGTTCAAGAGTACTATAACAAGGCACAGGATGCACAGCAAAACGGCAACTGGGCGAAATACGGTGAATATCTCGACAAGATGGAGGAATACCTGAACGAGCTCGTGTAGCTTGCACAAGGATATGAATCAGACATTAAAATATGAAGAAAAGGAGGTAAATTATGCTGGAATTTGATTTGAGCAAGATGTTGTTCAATATCCCAAAGGAAATGCATAACAAGGACGGACTGAAAAAGCTTTTAGCGGAGCATCCGGAGGTTCGCTTTGTATCATATGTGGGACTGGATATGGTCGGAAACGATACAGACGAAAGAATCCCTGTCAAGATCTTCTTGAATGATATGGATGCAATGCTGGCGCACGGTGTACAGACGGACGGTTCCAGTGTAAATTTACCTAAAATTGCAGAGCTGAACAATGCTAAGGTTGATATGATACCCGACTTTTCCGTCAACTGGTATATCGACTACAACTTCGATAATATCGACATAAGCACGGGACTGCCGGTAGGAACCTTGCGTATACCTGCGTTTCTAATCCACAACGACCAGACGGAGGTTGGCTCCAGAGTCATCCTCAGAGATGCTGTCTCCAAATTCAAAACGGAGCTGATGGAGCTGCTTGCGGCTCACCCGTATGTATTTGAATACATTGACGGAGCGGACAGTGTGGACGATATTGAGGAAATCAGGATTACCAGTGCTACAGAGCTTGAATTTTGGGTAAAGACACCGGACGACAAGGCAGACAGAGAGCAGCTTTCCACTTCCCAAGAATTAAAAGAGCAGTACTGGAAGCGAACCTACGGACCTGTCAGAACCGCACTTGAAAAAAGCATAGAAATTCTCGACTGCTACGGGCTTGAGATGGAAATGGGTCACAAGGAGGTCGGAGGTGTAAAATCCAAGCTTACCAGCTCCGGCGCGCATGATCATATTATGGAGCAGCTTGAAATAGATTGGAAGTATTCAACTGCGATGCAGGCGTGTGACAACGAGAAGCTGGTCAGATATGTTGTAAGAGATGTGTTTAACCAGTTCGGACTTTCGACGAACTTTATGGCAAAGCCCATAGTTGGGGTCGCAGGTAGCGGCGAGCATACTCATATCGGAGTATGTGCAAGGCTGAAAAACGGGGGAATGACAAATCTTTTCTCGCCAGTTAAAATGAGCGAGGAATTTATGACACCTATAGGCTTCGGGGCACTTATGGGCATTTTGAAAAACTATGAGGCAATAAATCCCTTTGTCAGTGCCACGAACGATTCGCTCAACAGATTGAAGCCGGGCTACGAGGCTCCTGTTTGTATAGTGACCTCGCTGGGTCACAACCCTGCGGACCCGTCCAGAAACAGAACTATTCTGATAGGACTTATCAGAAACGCACAAAATCCGATGGCGACGAGATTCGAGCTCAGAGCTCCTAACCCTAAGAGCAATACCTATCTGGTGCTGGCGGTATCGTATATGGCAATGCTTGATGGCATCAGGGCGGCGCTCGAGGCTGAAAAGTCAACAACGGAGTTGGAGCAATCACTGTCGAAGAAACAGGGCACAGAGGATTTTTACCTTGAGGCTGAGCGTGAATATCGAAGCGAAAGAGACGTATTTGAGGACTACACAGAGGAAGAACGAGCCTCGCTTTTCGGCAAAGCACCGCGTACCGTGTGGGAGAACCTGAGAGGACTGCGAGAAAATCCGGATAAAGCGACGGCAATTATGGGAGACGGTGTAATCTCGTCGATTTCCTTGGAGTCCTACGAAGAATCAATTTTGAGTCAGTGGAAAACCGAGCTGCACGACAGAATAATACCGAATCATATGAACTATGTGCGGGAGTGCGTAAAGCGGCACGGAGACGATGCTACGGACTACGATCTCGAAAACTGGGCGCGCATAGATCGCCTGAGGCATTATATAGCCAAGGATTCGCTCCACGACAAGTCCTTGCTGACACGTGCAAGAGAGGCACTTGACAGCAACGATTACGATTTGGCATCGGAGCTGCAGATAGAGCTTTCGCAAAAGCTGGAGCAGCTCAGGAGATTATACATTATATACAAGAGGAACCTGTTTTAACCAAGATATTCAAAGGAGAACGAAATGTTAGATATTAAGAAGATCAGAGAAGATTACGAGGGCATGAAGGCCGGCGTTGAAAGAAGAACCAAGGGCAGCTTCGGCATCGAAAATATCCCGGCACTCGATGAAAAGAGACGTGCGGTTTTGGCTGAGGTTGAAGCAATGAAGAACAAACAGAACACTGTTTCAAAGGAAATTCCAAGGATGAAAAAGGCGGGCGAGGATACAACCGCTATTATGGCAGAGATGAAGGAGCTTTCCGAAAAGATAAAGCTTTTGGATGCAGAGGTATCCAAGCTCGATGCCGAGCTCAAGGATGCGCTCCTCAATATCCCGAATGTGCCTGCTGACTTTGTACAGGTGGGTGAGGATGACAGTGCCAATGTTGAGATAAGAAGGTTCAAGGAGCCGACTCACTTTGACTTTGAACCTAAGGCTCACTGGGATATCGGAACGGATCTGGACATTCTTGACTGGGAAAGAGCTGCAAAAATCTCGGGCACAAGATTTACGGTATATAAGGGACTCGGCGCAAGACTCGAAAGAGCTATAATGTGCTTTATGCTCGACCTGCACACTATAGATCAGGATTATACCGAGATTCTTCCGCCGTTTATGGTAAACCGTGCAGCTATGACAGGTACAGGACAGCTTCCTAAGTTTGAGGAGGATATGTTCTATGTACCGCAGAAGGACTTCTTCCTGATTCCTACTGCTGAGGTTCCTGTCACAAATCTCCTGGCACAGGAAATAATACCGGAGGAGCAGCTTCCGATACACTACACCGCATATACACCGTGCTTCAGAGCGGAGGCAGGCTCGGCAGGACGTGATACAAGAGGGCTGATCAGACAGCACCAGTTCAACAAGGTTGAGCTTGTGAAGTTCTGCAAGCCTGAGGATTCCTGGAATGAACTGGAGTCTTTGACTGCGGATGCAGAGGCAGTGCTTCAGCTCCTGGATATTCCGTACAGAGTTGTAAGACTGTCCACGGGCGACCTCGGATTTTCTTCCGCTTGCACATACGATATCGAGGTTTGGATGCCGTCATACGGAAGATATGTTGAAATTTCTTCCTGCTCCAACTTCCTTGACTACCAGGCAAGACGTGCTAACATCAGATTCAGAAGAGAGGGCGGCAAGGCAGAGTTTTTGCATACGCTTAACGGCTCCGGTCTTGCAATCGGTCGTACAACGGCAGCGGTGCTCGAGAACTACCAGCAGGCAGACGGCAGCGTAAGAATACCTGAGGCACTCAAGAAATATATGGGCGGTGCAGAGGTAATAACAAAATAGACAAAGCGGGCTTTGACCGAAGGGTCAAAGCCCTTTTATTTGCAGAAGCTCGACAAAAACATAGGAAGTACGCTTTGGGAATACTGGCACAGTGAGTACGAGCCGCTGCTGATGCACCAATCGTACATAAGTCCGCGTTCAAACATTGCGTATGCCTTTGATATGTCGTTGACGGAAAATTCCTCCTTAAAAAAACCTGCCTGTTTTCCCTCGCTGATGACCTGACGAAGCAGCTTGTAGTAGGTCCTGTTTGGACTGAGCATATGCTTTTCTCCGCTTGTGATTAGCTGAGTTGCAAAAAGCTGGCACAGCAGGTCTACCGAAACGGTATTGTCGATCATAAGAAAGAGCTCGCGGTTCATAAGTATGAGCTTGTCAAGCGGGGAAAGAGTCGCATCCATTGCTTCGCTCAGCTCGTCGTACTTTTCGTCAAACAAATACGACAGCGATGAGAGCAGGGAGTCCTTGCCGTCAAAATAGTGATAAAACGAGCCTCTGGAGGTCCCGGAGGCCTCCACTATTTCCTCGACTGTGGTATTGTCATAGCCCTGCTCGTAAAAAAGCTGCCATGCAGCGGAAACGATCTTGCCCTTGGTGTTTTTGGAATTTTTCTTTTTCATAAATATTTACCCTCTGAAAT
>CAZQSP010000032.1:7879-9953 GCA_964596085.1 uncultured Oscillospiraceae bacterium | reverse complement strand
AAAAGGGGTATTTTGGATTTGAGATTATGAGGTTATCAGGGGGGATAACCACATAATCATAATAGAACAAAAAATGAAAAAAAGCAAGTGTTTATGTGAAAAAAATGTGAAAAAACTTGTTTTTTTGCAAAAATGCTCATAATAAGTCGAAAACTTTTTGTATTGTGCCTCCAAAAAAAGGTGTATAATCAGCTCAGCGGTCTGAAATGACAGTGTGTGTTATATCAAAAACGAAACAACAGGAGGATAAGTAATGGAGATTTTGAAGGTATCAGCTAAGTCGAACCCTAATTCGGTTGCAGGAGCATTGGCAGGTGTATTGAGAGAAAAGGGCGGAGCAGAAATTCAGGCAATAGGAGCAGGCGCATTGAACCAGGCGATAAAATCGGTAGCAATAGCGCGCGGATTTGTTGCGCCGGGAGGAATTGATCTTGTATGCATTCCCGCATTTACGGACATTGAAATCGAGGGAGAGGAAAGAACCGCAATAAAGCTGATAGTGGAGCCGAGATAATCGCAATACACTTAGGCAAAAACCATATTTAAAAACGCAGAGCCCGAGACTCCGACGATAAGGCGGTAAACTATGGGCTCTTTTATTGTGCCTCTCATCGTGATTCCGTTTTGCCTTTCCTTTTGCGCGAAAATATGATACCATAGATGGCAGACAGGGCAGCGATGTATAGATTCATAAAAATATACGAAGAATACATATACGATGAGCCGACAAGCTGCCGCAAAGGAGGAGTTTTATGACATTCGAGGAAAGAACGTTGAAAAGCGAGCGTATATACGAGGGTGCTGTTATAAATCTGAGAAAGGATACCGTAACGGTGATGAACGGCACAGCTCATAGAGAAATCATAGAGCACAACGGCGGTGCGGTACTTGCAGCGATTAGCGATGAGGGTAAAATGGTGATGGTTCGCCAGTACAGAAAAGCGGCAGACAGGGTTATGCTTGAGGCACCCGCAGGCAAGATAGACCCCGGAGAGGCGGCGGAGAGGACAGCTGTTCGCGAGCTAAAGGAGGAAACCGGCTACACGGCACAAAATGTAAGGCTTTTGATGAGCTTTTATCCGTCGGTAGGCTACTCCGAAGAAAAGCTCTATCTGTACCTGTGCAGAGGACTGACGGCGGGAGAGACAAATTTTGATGAAAATGAGGCAATAGATATCGAGCTTTACGAGATAGATGAGCTTTATGAAATGGTCATGGCAGGGAAAATAGAGGATGGCAAGACCATAATCGCAATTTTGGCGGTCAAAAAACTGTCGGAAGAAGGTAGGCTTGTATAGCGCAGGATATACATAGCAGAAGCAGTGCACAGAGATATACTGCTATATACAGTCTGAAATTCAAAAACAGGGACTGAGCCGCTGTTCGCAGCGCAGAGCTGCTGCGCCCTCTGCCGCGCAGCAGAGAAGCACAATATGGAAGCGCAAAGCGCAGAAGGCTTCCGGCAAATTGAAGGGAGATTGTCCCGAGCAGGCAGTATACGGGAAGCTGTATAAGGCTTTGGGGCATCAGCGTGGCGGCAATATACAATATACCCTTTGCTCCGAAGGCTTCAAGCAGCATCGCCGATGAAAAGCCTATTGATATGCCCTTGAGCAGTATATATGCGGGAAGCAAGGGCAGGAGAAATACGAGTGCTCCCGAAAAAAAGCCTATGCTGCACGCAAGCAGAGTGCTTTTGATTGCCGCAGTGCAGCGGTAGGGATCATCGGACAGCTCAGAGAGGGTATCTGCATTACCCTGAAGGAAGGTGGCGAGTACAGACGAGAGCGCAGATTTTGTGCTTTCGTTCAAGCCGACTTCAAAAAAGGAACCTGCACATATGCCGACTCCCGCAAAAAAAAGTAATATAAAAAAGCCCTTGTAATTTATCTTCATTTTTGATGACCTCGCATATAAAAAGATATGCGTAGCCTGAGGATGCAGAAGACAAAAAAAGGTACATAAATCGTGTCAAACAGCCGCAAAACGACAAAAAATAATTTTTTGTCATTGCTATTTACGAATAGAAGTATTATACTTTTATTACTGACTTTGCGTGTGCGGAAAACGCAAA
>CAZQSP010000032.1:0-7869 GCA_964596085.1 uncultured Oscillospiraceae bacterium | reverse complement strand
ATCGGAGTTTTGCGAGGTGAGGCATAGATGGATTTTCAAGATTACTACGATTATCTTTCGGACGAAAGAAAAATGTCCGACAATACAAAAAAAGCATATATGCGTGATCTTCGCAGCTTCGGGAGCTTTTTGCTCGGACGCGGTATAGAGGATCCGGCAGAGGCCGCCGACACGGAGGTAATGGCATATCTGATCGAGCTCAGAAGCGAAAATCAATCTCACTCCACGCTCTGCCGCAAGCTGGCATCACTGAGGGCATACTACAAATACCTGCAAAGGCTTGACAGGATTAAGGACAATCCGGCAGACGGAATCAAGACACCGAAGTCAGAAAAGAAGGAAATCGAATATGTTGAAGCCGAGGATATAAACAGGCTTATGGAGCTGCCGGACAATTCGGTGAAGGGAATCCGAGATCGTGCAATCCTTGAGCTTCTGTACGCCACCGGCATTCGTGCAAGCGAGCTGATAGAGATGAGTACGGAGGATGTAAACCTGCGTATGGGCTTTGTCAAGTGTACTCCGCAGCACGGGAAGGCAAGAATAATTCCTATGGGCAGACTTTGCCGCAAGGCTATGGAGGATTATATCCTGGAGGTTAGAGAAAAGCTGCTGCGAGGAAATGACAGCTCGGTTCTTTTTGTGAATTATGCAGGAAAGTCGATAACTCGGCAGGGACTCTGGAAGATACTGAAGGAGTACGGAGAGGCAGCAAGGCTTTCCGTAAGCCTCACACCGCAGGTATTACGTAATTCCTTTGCGGTGCATATGCTGCAAAACGGAGCCGATGTCAAGTCGCTTCAGGAGCTTATGGGGCACGAGGATATTTCGGCTACACAGGCATATTTGTCGGTAGTAAAGAATCGAATAAAGGATGTATACGACAGAACACATCCGAGAGCCTGAGCCGACGAATTTTCGTTTTGACCTGTATGTATCGCAGCGGCTGCTATGACCGCAGCTGCAGCGTAGCATAAATAAAAATCAAAGTAGGCGTTGCACCCACAATCGGGGCAACAGCGGAAAAGGAGTTTTTAATGAGCAACAATTCAAAATCGCGGACACAGAAGATGGTACAAATGGCCATACTTGTGGCAGTGATGCTTATTTTCGCGTACACACCGCTCGGTTATCTCAAGGCAGGACCGATTGAAATTACATTTATGGTTCTCCCTGTGGCAATCGGAGCCATCATTTTGGGTCCGGTATCAGGAGCCATCCTGGGCGGCATTTTCGGACTTACGAGCTTCATCCAGTGCTTCGGCGCATCGGCATTCGGAGCATTGCTTCTGGGAATCAACCCGGTGTTGACATTCATCACCTGTATGCTGCCCAGACTGCTCTGCGGATGGCTGTCAGGTCTGATATTCAAAGCCTTACATAGCAGCGAGCGTATGAAAACGGCACCGTATTTTATAGCTTCTCTTGCGACCGCAGTCTTGAACACTCTGTTCTTTATGCTGTGCATCATTCAGTTCTTTTGGAAAAACGACAGCTTCCTGACAACCATGGGAAGCTGGCAGCTACCGACGGACTCTGTATGGCTGTTCCTGCTTGCGTTTGTGGGAATTAACGGAGTCGTAGAGGCATTGGTAAACTTTGTTGCAGCGGGTACGGTATCCAAGGTACTGTCAAAGCTTGTAAAATAACAGGAATAAAACAATTTTGTATTTTAGGAAAGGGGTCTGCATAGCTGCAGGCTCCTTTATATTGGGCAGCAAAGCAAAACTTGACGAAAAAATCAGCGCATTTCCTTGGCTTTTTCACGCTTTTATGATATAGTTTAATATGTATGAGTATGTGCAGGAGGACGAACATATGAAAATAGTATTGGACGGAATGGGCGGCGACAATGCGCCCGCATCGGTTGTAGAGGGAGCAGTTCTGGCACTCAAGGAAATGCCGCACGAGATTATATTTGTGGGCAGAGAGGAAATGATACGGGAAGAACTGCAGAAATATAAATATGACGAGAGCAGAGTGTCGATTGTAGATGCCAGAGAGCTCATAACAAACGACGAGGCACCGGTAAGAGCGGTGCGTTCAAAGAAGGATTCCTCAATAGTAAAGGGAATCAATATGGTAAAAAACGGAGAGGGAGATATTTTTATCTCTGCAGGAAGCACGGGAGCATTGCTTTCCGGAGGATTGTTCATACTTGGCAGGATCCAAGGAATAGACAGACCTGCGCTTGCCAGCATTTACCCTATAATAGGCGGCAAAGCCTCGCTGCTGGTGGATGCGGGAGCCAATTCCGAATGCAAACCGAACAATCTGCTCGAATTTGGAATCATGGGAAATATCTATATGGAGAAGGTAATAGGCAGAGAGAATCCGAGAGTGGGGCTTGTGAACATAGGCACGGAGGCGAAAAAGGGCTCAACTCTCACAAAGGCAGCCTACGAGCTTCTTGAACAGAGCGATATGAATTTTATCGGAAACGTAGAGGCAAGAGAGGTTCCCAAGGGTGTATGCGATGTGATTGTAACGGACGGATTTACGGGAAATGTTATTCTCAAGCTCACAGAAGGGCTTGCATGGAATATATTGCAGGTAATCAAGAAAAAATTTACAGAGGGCCTAAAGGCAAAGCTCGGAGCGGCACTCTTGATCGACAAGCTGGCGGGCTTGAAGCAGGAATTTGATTACTCCGAGTACGGCGGCGCACCTATTTTGGGGGTAAAGGGACCTATAGTAAAGATGCACGGTTCATCAAATGCCAATGCGGTAAAGAACACAATATTGAAGGGCATACCTTATGTGGAGGAGAATGTGGTAGGCATTATCCAAGGCTCAGTGTTGGAGATAGAAGAAATTACTCTGAGCGAGTAAAAGCATAAAGAAGGAAAGACAGAATGAAAAAATTTGTGGAGTTGCAAAGCAAAATAGAGTATCAATTCCAAAACAGAGAGTACCTGGAGCGTGCACTGACACATAGCTCATATAATCGGGAGAAGAATACCAAGCATAAGGATAATGAGAGACTTGAGTTTCTCGGAGATGCTTTTTTGGATGCAATCATAGGAGCAGAGCTGTTTCAAAGGATGAATCGCGTTACAGAAGGTACCCTGACAAAGACAAGGGCATCCATAGTCTGCGAGAAGGCACTGGCAAAAATTGCAAGGTCGCTTGATCTGGGCAGATATATGCTGATGGGACACGGTGAGACAAGTACAGGCGGCAGAAACAAGGATTCGATACTGGCAGATGCACTGGAGGCACTGATAGGTGCAATCTATATCGACGGCGGCTATGCGCAGGCACAGAGCTTTACGGTGCGTGTATTTGAGGAAACCATAGAAAAAGCAATAAGCGGCAGAGCTTTTTCCGATTACAAATCCGAGCTGCAGGAGCTTTTGCAGAGCGGAGGTCGGACGGTCACTATACGCTATGTCACGGACAATGAGGAGGGCCCCGATCACGATAAGACCTTTTATGTTCATATGGAGTGTGACGGTCGCAGGCTTGGAAGCGGAATAGGAAAAACAAAAAAAGAGGCAGAGCAGAATGCTGCCAAGCAAAGTCTGAGTATCCTCGAGAGGAGAGCAACGGATGTACTTTAAGAGAATTGAGATGCACGGCTTCAAGTCCTTTGCGGAGCCGGTTGTAATAGAGTTTCACGAGGGCGTAACCTGTATCGTGGGACCTAACGGAAGCGGAAAAAGCAACATAAGCGATGCGATACGCTGGGTTTTGGGCGAGCAGAGCCCAAAGATGCTCAGAGGCGGCAAGATGGAGGAGGTCATTTTCGCCGGAACCGCCAGCAGAAAATCCAGAGGAATGGCAGAGGTTACGCTTGTAATAGACAATTCGACGGGGATTTTGCCGATAGACTACAGCGAGGTGGCTATTACCAGAAGAATGTATCGCTCAGGCGAGAGTGAGTATCTGATAAACAATAACAGATGCCGACTCAGAGACATCAGAGAGCTCATTATGGATACGGGGATAGGCGTAGACGGGTACTCGATCATCGGACAGGGCAAGATTGCGGATATCGTGAGCAATAAGCCGGAAAGCAGGCGTGAAATATTTGAGGAAGCGGCCGGCATTGTGATGTACAAAAGCAAAAAGTCGGATGCAGAGCGCAGACTCCAAAACACCAATGCGAATCTTGAGAGAGTCAACGACATAGTCGGAGAAATAGAGGGGCGGATAGACGGACTTCGTGAGGACAGCAGCAAGGCACAGGAGTATCTTGCTCTCCGCGAAAAATACAAGGAGCTTGAAATCAACATAACGCTAAGGAATGTCGAACGAATTGAGCTTGCGACAGAGGCATTGCGTAATGATGTCAGGCTTATCGCCGGAGAGATAGAACAGCTTACAGAGCGAAAGGGACAGCTCGGGGCAGCCCTGTCGGAAATAAGAGAGCAAAATGATAATCTTGAGCAACTCGGAAATGAGGCGCACGAGAGGCTTGTCGCAAAGATAAATGAGCTGAACGATTTGGCAAACAAGAGCGAGCTGAGCAAGGAACGACTGATAACGATAGACAGGGATTTTGACAGGCTCAATTCGGAAATCAATGCATTGGACGAGAAGCTGATGCGTGAGCTGAGCAATTTGAACGGACTTGAGGAAAACAAGGCTGTCTTGAAAAGACAGTGCGACGAGGAAGAGCTCAGCTTGAGGGAAAGGATAGATAAGCACGGTAAGGCGACGGCGGATGCCGCTGAGCTTTCCGACAAGATAGATGCTGCAAAGGAGCAAATAATAGAGCTTCAGAGCAAAGCCTCCTCCAAGCGTTCGGAGGCAGGAAGCCTTGAGAGCTATCGTATTTCTCTTGAAAAGCGCAGGGAGCAGCTCCTTGCAGACGGTGAGGCATTTGAACAGAGCCTTGCACATTACGAAAGCGAAAAGTGTAATGCGGAGGATAACAGAAGCAAGGCATATGACAGGCTTCAACAAATCGAAAAGACAGTTGCCGACAAAAGAAGTGCACTTGCAGGGCTGCAGGATGAGCTGAGAGCACTTTCAAAGGAAGGCGAGGATATTCGTATTCGGACAGGACAGGCTAATTCCCGCAAAAAAACCATTGAGGAGATGGAAAACAACTACGAGGGCTATAATTCGGCTGTTCGTTTTGTGATGAAATCGGATTTTCGCGGTATACGCGGAGTTGCATCTGAGCTGATGAGAGTTCCGTCGGGATATGAGGTGGCGGTGGAAACGGCAATGGGTGCCGCAATGCAGAACATAGTATGCGAGACTGCAAAGGATGCAAAATATGCCATCACCGAGCTGAAAAAGAGTAAGGCGGGTCGTTTGACCTTTCTTCCTATGGAAAGCATCAGAGGCGCTGAGATATCACTGCCTGCCTCGGTAAAACAAAGCAAGGGCTTTATCGGAATTGCTTCCGAGCTTATTTCATATGCTTCCGAGTATACGAGCATTTTCACATATCTGCTCGGCAGGGTTGCGGTAGTGGACAATATGGATACGGCAGTCAGTCTTTCAAAGGCTGCCGGCGGAGGTCTGCGCTTTGTTACGCTCGATGGGGAGATAATAAATGCAGCAGGTGCAATAACAGGTGGCAGATATAAGAACACCACGGCAAATTTGCTTGCTCGAAAAGGAGAGATAGTCAAGCTTGCGGCGCAGTTAGATGAGCTGAAGGAGAGCTATCGGAAGAACCGGACGAGCCTGAGCGAAAAGACCGACGAGGCCGAACAGCTCAGAGATGAAATCACCGAATGTGAAAAAAATCAAAGGAGCCTTGAAGCCGAAGCCCTGCGTGCAGATGCCGAGCTGAGAACTCTTCAAGAGGGCTACAGAAGCGTGCGCGAGAGTGAAGCGAAGAAGGAGAGGGATCTGGAGAACAACAAGAATGACTTTGAGAGACTTCTCAAAAATAAAGAGCAGCTTATAAGGGATGCCGAGGAAGCGGAGAGCCGTATACAGCAGCTAAATGCCGAGGTAACGGATAAGCTGGAGGCATTTGAGAACATAAGGGCTGCTGTGACGACCGTAGGAAACGAGGTTACGGAGGCCAGAATCGCTCAGACAAAGGCTGCCGAAAAGTATGCAGCGGTTTGCGATATGATAAATCGTGTATTGCTCAGCAAGAAGGAAATAGAGGCTGATGTCGCAGCGAAGAAGGCGGAAACCGAGGCATTGCAGAGAGAAAAATCGAGCCTTATGTTCGGAAACGATGATGCAGAGGAGGCCTACAACAGCGGGCTACAAGAAAAGGAAGAACTGGAAAATTATATTACGGAGCTTTCCGCAAGGAAGTCGGAGCTTTCCGAAAAGCTGGGGAATCGTACGGAGGAGCTAACGGCGATAGGCGACAAGCTGAACGAGAGTCAGGACAGAAAGTATCAGCTTGAGATTAAGCTTGCAAAGAACGAAACGCAGCTTGATACCTTCAAGGAAAAGCTTTGGGATGAGTTTGAGATATCATATATACAGGCAATAGAATTTAGGAAAGAGAATTTTGTGCTCTCAGCTGCCGTCAAGGAGAGTCGCGAGATTAAGAACAGAATTAGGGAGCTGGGAGATGTCAATGTAGGCGCTATCAAGGAATACGAGCAGATAAGCGAACGATATGAGTTCCTTACGGAGCAGCGCAGTGATATACTCAACGCCATGCAGGAGCTCCAAGCTATCATTGCCGATATGGACAAGACCATCAAGCTGAGGTTCAACGAGAATTTCAATCAGGTTGTGGAAAATTTTGAAGATATATTCAAAGAGCTTTTCGGAGGCGGTCACGCCGAGCTTACCTTGGAGGATGCGGATAATCCGTTGGAATCCGGAATAGAGATAATAGCTCAGCCGCCGGGAAAGAAGCTGCAGAATATCAACCTTATGTCCGGCGGTGAAAAGACGATGACGGCTATAGCCTTGATGTTTGCGGTGCTCAAGACAAAGCCTACACCGTTTTGCATACTCGATGAGGTCGAGGCGGCACTGGATGACAGCAATATAGACCGTTTTGCAAGGTATCTTAGGAATTTCAGCGATATTCAGTTTGCTATCGTTACGCACCAGAAGGCTACTATGGAGCACGCAGATGTGCTTTACGGTGTTACTATGCCTGAGCAGGGAATTTCCAAGGTGCTGTCACTCAGACTCGGTGATGATTTCGATATTTAGCGAGGAAAGGAGACAATATGTCACTGTTTAATGAAAAAAAATCGTTTTTTGGCAGGCTGTCCGAAAAAATATCTGATGTCATCATGGCAAGAGCTGAGGTCGATGAGGATTTGATGGACGAGCTGGAGGAGGTGCTTATAACCTCGGATATCGGCATGGATACGACCATGAGGATAATGGAAAAGCTGAGAACATATATCAAGGAAGAATATGCCGACACACCGGAAAAGGTGAAAAAGGGTCTGCAAAAAATCATGACCGATATAGTAGATAAGGGTGAGGCACAAAAGCTTTGCTCGGAAACTCCGCTGGTAATCCTTATGATAGGAATTAACGGCGGCGGCAAGACTACGAGTATCGGAAAGCTTGCTTATAAATGCAGGCAGGAGGGCAAGACCGTCATGCTTGCTGCTGCGGATACCTTCCGTGCGGCGGCATCTGAGCAGCTTGCGGTATGGGGCGAGAGAAACGGCATCAATGTCGTTCGCCATCAGGAGGGTGCCGATCCTTCCGCAGTAATATATGATGCGATTCAATCGGCAAAGGCAAAAAGCACAGATGTACTGATTTGCGATACGGCAGGCAGACTTCAGAACAAAAAGAATCTGATGAACGAGCTTGAGAAGATGAACAAGGTGATTTCGAGAGAGTATCCCGAGGCACACAGAGAAACCTTGCTTGTGCTCGATGCAACCACGGGCAAGAATGCAGTGTCGCAGGCTCAGGAGTTCGGTCAGGTTGCAGATATTACAGGTATAGTGCTCACAA
>CAZQSP010000031.1:0-10026 GCA_964596085.1 uncultured Oscillospiraceae bacterium | reverse complement strand
ATTAGTCCTTGTACTTATCGCATTGAAATCGGATAATTTCTGATTTTTTGTGATAAGTTGGAATATCGTAATCCCTCATCCCGTTTTCGCCCCAAAAACGCCCCAGAAAATGGGGAGAACGGTCTTCGTATTTTGTTTGATAATTTATCATAGATTGAAAAATTGTGAGATAATTTACACCGTTGGTTTTTTGTTGGTTTTTTTGAAATCAGAAAACCAACATCCACTTGCTGGATACATGATATTAAAGGCTTGGGTACTCGTTGCGTAAATATCCAGAAAAATGCATGTAACTATAAGAGGACATATGTATATTATCACTTAATTCGTTCAGTGCTATGATATACAATAATATATCATGAAAGGCGACAGTTTTCAACAATAAATTCATGTAGGGTTGAGCTGATATTTTGTGATGAAAGTCGGTGGGTGTTGCTCACCGACTTTCTATGTAGTAGAAGGAGGTAAGCATATGAAATGTCTGCGCAAGTACAAATGGGTTAAACTGCCCAGAATGCACTTGCCCAGCGGAAAGGGCCTTATGGGTTACTGGGCCAAGCTTGCCTCTCGTGCAGCCTTCCGAAAGGGTAATGCCGTCTACTGCGGCCATATCAACCCCGTAACTGCAGGAATGTGGTCTGGCGGCGTTGTTGGTCTTAAGAGCATCTTAGGTGTAAAAAAGAGAGTGCAAGCGCTGTGGATCATGAACCAGCTCCAGGATCTTGGATATATCTCATATTCGCTTGAACCTAAGACAAAGCAGCTGACATATCAGATCAATGATTGGGTACTGAAGTGTTCCGGAGCTGAGTGTAAAGACGGTGCAGTTTATGCTACAGAAGGGTATGGGTTCCTCTGTATGCCCCGTAATATTACCGAAAGGCTTGTTGGTAAGAGAACATTTGAAGAAGCAGACGCATGGCTGGATCTGTGGTGTCACACCACATACGGAGATTACGGCAATGCGTTTTCTTTTCTGGGTCCTGCTATCCAGTATGGCAAATATGGAAGTGTACTGACCCTGGATAACTTGGGGAAACGATGGGGCTGGGAGAAGACAAAGGTATGGCGTTTCTTTAAGAAGCATGAAGATACCTATGTTCTGTTCCGGTTGCCCGGTGCATATGGCTGTGTCATTTTCAATCGGATATATCCTGCAGCATCTGAGATTCCCATGCCCGAGCATGAGGATGTGATCAAGGTACTGAATGATATCCGTAAAGCGGGAAAAAAGATCAGTGTGCGAGGCTCTGATTCTGAGCGCCTGAATTGCATGATCGCATGGAGAAGCAGAATTGTGGTGACTGCCTATGAGAAGGAATTTGAAGAGGAGGCAAATACTGGCGTTGCACTTTCGAACCCCTTAATACGCGCGTATTTTTCTCATGGTAGGAACTGTAAGAATTGTAGGAACTGTATTTATGACTGCCAGGGTATGTCTAAGGGGTTCCGACGAAACTTTGAACAAGGGCATGATATCCGGGGACCGTGTGCTCTGGAATCGCCGTTCAGATTATTCACGATAGGAGAAGTGTGCTATGACAAAGGCAAATATTTCTGAGTATGAGGAGTTGGAGCAAAGGTTGATCGAGAAAGACGCCCAGTTCCGGGAATATTTCACGACCACCGGGGTCATAGGTGATCAGAAGATCAAAGATCCCAAGAAACGTGAATCGCAGCAGAAAAAGAGAAGACGATTGTACCAGAATACACAGGTGCTGATGGAGAACTATCAGACGATTGTATGGGTCGTTCAGAATTTCCCCGATACCATTGCGGAGGAACTGAATGAACCCTTCGAAGAGGTAGACAACCTGATTGAGCGGGTTGACCTGGAATTCAGCCTGGAGAATCAGAGACTGGAAAACCGGATTCGCTCCATCGCGAAATCCAGAGTCCTGATCGACAGGGTAAATGAAGCTCTGACTATGCTTCGGACCAAACCTGGCGATGGGGAGGAAATGTATCAGGTGATCTACAAGACCTATATCAACCCTGACTACAAGGATGTCTTGGACCTGTTTGACAAGTTGTCATTATCCAGAAGGCGGTATTATTACCTTCGTGAGAATGCCTTCATGCTGATGTCGCTGATCCTCTGGGCTGGGCCTACAAGCGAGATTTCCAGATGGCTGGAGATCATTGCGATGCTGGAGGAAATGAAGATGGACTAAAGGCGTTGTGTGAATCTTCCGTGAAAAGAGTGGGAAAAAGTTTGCACAAAATAGGGAATGACAAGTACATGGAAATGTGGTACAATATTATCGTCCAATACTGGACATTGCGAGTGAGCGCTGTTTTTTGAGCCGATATGGCTTTGAAACAGCGCTTTTTTTGCGCCCATTTTCTAGTAAAGGAGGTAATAGACATGGTCAAGCAGCTCACCAAAGGCAAGGAGTGGCTGAACAATGCCTACTGGTCTGCAGTGGGCATGGCCACTGCCACAATGCTGACGATGCAGCCTGTCCTGGCAACAGCGACCGGCACCGGTACCATCTGGGCACGCTTCTCCACCATCCTGAAGGATGTGTATGGTCAGATCGTAGCCATCAGTACCATCGTTGCTGTCACGGTTGCGGCAATCGCACTTCTGGTGCGTATGATTTCCCGTAACCAGCGTGCAGTCGATGAGGCAACCAACTGGCTGAAGCGCATCGTTGTCACCTGGATCATCCTGAATTCCCTGGGCTTTGTTGTGGCATACCTGCAGCCTTTGATCCAGGGCGGTAACTACTCCGGCTAAGGAGCCATAGGTAAAATCCAGGCTTCCAAAGGAGGTGATACCCATTCTAGACTGGATTTTTGAGGGTATCGTCGGTTGGATTGCGAGTATCGTTTCACAGCTCTTCGATGCGGTATCGGGACTCTTTCTTGAGGCACTCGGTACCGATATGACGGCCATGGAGGAATACTTTCCCTTTGTGACCAAGGCATATGACATCATGCAGGTTACTGCCTGGGCGATCCTGATTCTGATCGTCGTGTGGCAGTTGTTCCGTGCATTCGGAGGCCCCATAACTGAAGCGGAAAATCCATGGCACCTTCTAATTCGGGGTGCTATATTTGCATTTCTGATTGGCTATGCCAAACCCATTTTCACAGCCTGCCTGAGCATCGCCCGGGCTCCTTACACATCCCTCATGGATGTCAGCATGACCGGCGAGGATTTCACATTCGCCGGTATTGAACAGGCCCTGACCAGTGGATTGACAACGATAGTGTCAGTTGCCAGTGTGATTGGCCTTATTCTGATTCTCATCCTGGAGATCGCTCTGGGATGGAATTATTTCAAACTCCTGCTCGAAACCGTGGAACGGTATATCGTGGTGGGAGTTCTCTGTTATACTTCTCCGCTTGCCTTTTCCGTGGGCGGATCCAAAGCCACGAATACCGTCTTCAGATCCTGGTGCAGAATGGTTGGCTCTCAACTGCTGCTCCTGGTTATGAATGTCTGGTTCCTTCGTGGCTTTGCGTCGTCTATGGGACAATTCATTGCCAATGGTGGTGCTTTGACAACCGGAAAGGGAAGTATCTTCCTTTGGATGTTCTGTGCATTGGCTTACCTTAAGTGTGCGCAGCGGTTTGACAGCTATCTGGCTTCCATTGGCCTGAATGTAGCACAGACCGGTTCCAGTATGGGTATGGAATTGCTGATGGCAGCCAGAGTCCTTACAGGAGCAGGTGGTGCGGCAAGAAGCGCAGGAAGTGTATTCAGCAGAGGCGGAAGTGCGGCAACCGGAACCGGTGCTGCAGCAAGTGGCTTTGCCGCAGGTTTTGCTTCCAAATTCAGCCCCAATTCCTATGTGCGTGATGCCGTTGTAGACGGTGGTATCCGGATGGGATTTGGCGGCGGTGCAGGCTTTGTTGCCCGTGCCTTTGGTGGTATCGCTGCCAGAAACGGTGCAACGCTCAATGGCGATTCCATTGCTTCTGTTGCTGGCAGATCTCCCAATGCATCCGGTATGATTGCCGGCGACATTGCAGATCGGAGCCTCAGCAACTACATGCCTCACATGAAGGGCTTCCAGATGCAAGGCACTCAAATCACCGGCGGTCATATCAGTACCACCGCAACGACTCCCGATGGAAAGAAGGCAAATGTGGATATGTACAGTGCTTCTCAGTTTGAAAAGCCGGATGCTCCCCACAGTGTTGTCACTGCATCGGATGGCAGTCAGTGGTATCAGATGGCAAGCGGTGAAGGCAGAGGCGCATTTTATGATGCTCCCGTCTTTGGCGGAATGAATGCACAGCCCGGTGCAGACGGGGTTAACACAGATCCTGCCAATCCTGCAGTTGGTGAAACGGTTCCTGGAACAGAAACACCCGGGGTCCAAACACCTGCAGACGGTACTCCTGTCAGCGAAAGCATTGTACCTGGTGCAGAGGGTATGCCTCAGGGTGTATCCACTTTCCCGGGAGATCAGATACACGATGTTCCCGGCATGTCCGATGGCATTCAGGGAGAGGGATTTGTTCCCGGCGGCAATCAGATGCCCGAAGCTGGTGCAGAAGAAGCTGTTCCCGGCATGGTTGGACAGCCTATCGAAGGCGGTCAGCTTGGTGTTATGCCTTCCGGCGATCCCGGCGGTATTGGAGAGCAGATTCCTGCCTCTGAAGCAGAAGGACAAGCTTTTGGTGCTGCCTTTATTGCGGCCCCCGGTGCTGAAATGGCATCTGCTGAGCTTGGAGCTGATCCCGGAGATATCCCGCATCCCGTCACAGCAATTCAGGGCGATGGTATTCCGACTGACGGAATCGAGATGCCACAGGGTGGAGCCGGCTTTATGCCCGAGCTTGTACCCAACCAGATTCCAGGAGACAGCATTACAGGGGCAGGGGAGATTCCTTCTGCGTCCGGCGGCGAACATATCATTTCCGCACCTGCAGAGGGCGGTATGGAGGTTCCCCAGACTGGTTCCGGATTTGTTCCCGAACTGGTTGGTCAGCCTGAAGCTCCTGCTGCAATCGGTGGAACGGATATGCCTGGTATTACCCCCGGCGAACAGAGTGTACCTGTTCCTGCTGAAGGTGGAATGGATGCTCCGGAATTTGGCGCGGCATTTGTTGGTGCCGGATCCGATGGCAATATTATTGCATTCCCCGGTGTCAGCAGTGAGGTTCCTGTTCCTGGAGATTCGATTTCCGGAAGCACCGAAGGAGGCGGAGAAATACCGCATCAGGTCCCCGGGTTTGTCGGCGGCGATGTTGGTGGAGCAGGAGTTCAGCCTGAAACGGGTGTTATACCCGGTAGTACCGAAATGCCTGTTTCTCATGATGCTGGGCATGAAGCACCGCAGTTTGGTGCCGGTGTGTCCGGTGGTTTCTATGGCGCAGATCACAGTGCTGGATCTGATGGAGATTCCCTCCATGGAGGAGACCAGCATAACGGGCATCCTGTACAGGGCGATGATTCCCCCGGTTACTCCGGCGGATATTCCCAGGGAGGATACGCAGAAGCACCTCTGGTGGCAGCAACATTCCCCAGTGCCCAGGAAGGTACCATGCTCCGGACGGTTGGCGACGGCGTGATCGAAGCCAGCTCTCCCGACGGTGGAAACACCCTCTGGTACAACAGCGCATACTACCAGGAACCCGATGCACCCCATTCCGTTATGGAAGCAGCCAACGGAGTCCAGTGGTATGCTATGCAGCAGCAGGCTCATGCTCCTCAGTTTGAGTCTGGAGAGAATGCAGTCCAGTACAATCAGGCGGCATTCCAGAACTTCATGCCTGGTTATGAGGGCCAGGTTGCCCACGTGGACGGTACTCACCGCCTGGATGGTCATTTTGAGGTTCGCAATGCTGACGGATCCGGCACTGCATTCTTCGATACTGCCCGATATGCTGCTCCTCGCGGTGATTATCAGGTGCTGGAGGATGCTCGTGGAGCTCAGTGGTATGCCATTCGCGGTGAGGCAGCCGTCGACCGGAAACCCGTATACGAGAACGGTCATGCAGTCTATGATGATGGTAAGCTTCGTATGGTGAATGTTGAAACTGTGCGGTACAAACAGACACCTGCCCGGTTTGCTGAGCCTCAGAAGCGAGCAGATATTGACCGCAAACCCCCAAGAAGAAAACACTAAGCCTGAAACGGCCATGGTTGTGATGTTCGCAATCATGGCCGTTTCTCATTCCCCGAGAAATACAGGAGGTGAATGCCATGGCAGAACCTGCTAAGCAGCAGTTTGGAGATGGTCAGGACAATTTTGGTCAGGCCGCCGGACAAGCTGCGAAGGCTGCCAAGGAAGTTTCCAAACAGGCTGCTGCACAAGCAGCGGCCAAGGGCGCAGAAGCTACTGCAAATGCTGCTGCGGCAACAGTGCAAGCTGGTGTCGAAGGAGGTAAGGCAGTTGCTGAAATTGCAGCAGGCACTGCCGCAGGCGGTCCCTGGGGTGCGATCATTTCAGCCGCATGGGCCATGCGCCACACACTCTACAAGATACTGATTTGCTTATGCCTGTTCCTAACGATCTTGATTATTCTTGTCGTATCTCTTCCCAGCATCGTGACGGAAAGCGTCTTTGGCCTGAATGGCACACAGCCAGATCCCAATGCCACACTGGAAAGCTCCTATTCAGAGATGTCCGATGTGGTATCCGGAGTCATTGACGATGCCTACGATCTTTCGCTGAACAGGGTAGAGGAGATCATTCTGGATGGAGGTTATGACTATGACCTGTCCATGGATGCCCTCATTAACCATGCTCAGTCCACTGCTGGATACGATGTCTGCTATATCCTGGCAGCCTATTCTGCATCCTTGCAGCAGCAAGGCACCACAGTGGATGACATGGTGGCTAAGCTCAATGCGGTGGCAGATCAGATGTTTCCGGTCACTTATGAAGTTAAGACACAGGAACGGTTAGTACCTGTAACTTACTCCACTTATAAGTCCGTTACGGTTACTGTGGTGACCCGGATCGAAGCGGCGGGTATCGTCAACGGTATCCCCAGATACAACTACACTACCGAGCGGAAGACCTATTATCTCCCGGATGAGACCAAGGAATCGGAAGAAGAAATTACCGTTCCAGCCTATAAGGAAGTCACAGTGACCGTTCCGGTTTATTCTGGTGGCCAGATCACCGGCACCCGGCGAGCTACCTATTATGAGGCTGACGGAACAGAAGTTCTGGAGCCGACCATAGAGATCATTGAGTATGCCGAATGCACCATTCATCCCTTTGATAATACAGTGATCGCCGATGCCTTTGGAATCGATATGTCTGCCGAGTACCCACAGTTCAAGTTGACCTACGGCGAGGTCATTCAGAATATGGCAAATGCTTTGAAGATGACCCTCTACGGCACCCTTGGTAATGGAACAGCAGTCCCGTTGACCGATGCGGAACTGATCGCCTTTGTCAACAGGCAGAACTGTAACGCAACCCGCAAGCACATTCTGACTACCGCACTTTCCCTTGTAGGAAAGGTCCCTTACTTCTGGGGCGGTAAGAGTGCTGCAGGCTGGAACGATGAATGGAATACTCCGAAACTGGTCACCTCAGCAGGCTCCAGCTCCACCGGTACGATCCGTCCCTTCGGCTTGGATTGCTCCGGCTTTACGGATTGGACCTACAAGACTGCTGTGGGTGTGAGCCTTCACGCAGGCACATATGGCCAGTGGGATAATTCCTACGCAATCGATGAATCCGAACTGCTGCCCGGTGACCTTGGCTTCCTGATGAACGACGGTGGCTCTGGTTGGAACCATGTCCTGATCTTTGCAGGGTATGGTGAGGACGGTAGCCGCAAATGGGTCCATTCGGAAGGCGGTATCGGTGTCCATCTGAATACTCCCAGTTATGAAGGGCGACTGTCCCTTCGCAGACCCAAGAATGTGGACTTTGACCAGGAGGTTGGAAGCTCCGCCTACGGTGAGCCGCTTTACTCCCTGCAGGTCAATGTGACCCATTACTGTGCCTGCACCAGATGCTGCGGTCCCAATGCTCAAGGCATTACAGCCAGCGGCAAGCGAGTTGCAGTTGGCATGGTCGCAATGTCCAGTCATTATCCCTTTGGCACCCAGATCATGATCAACGGCATCATGTACACCGTTGAGGACCGAGGCGGTTCCGGCATTGAAAACGATATTGGTCGGGTGGATATCTTTGTCCCTGACCACAATGAAGCACTGCGGATGGGTCGATACGATACCACCGCTTACATTTACAGAATAGGAAGGTAACACATATGTCTCTGCAGGAATATCGAATCCATCTTATCAACAATCAGGTTATCAAGGCTGCTGAGGAACGCTTCATCCCTGAAGATAAACGGCTGCATAATCGATTCCGGTCAAGTAAGCCGGATGATGTGCTGACTATCGGCACCGAGGAAACCAGCAGGGCCTTTATCCCTGTCAGAAACATTCTGTATATTTCCATGGGTCATGATGCTGATTGCTGATTTACCCCATCAATAATTTAGAAAGGTTGATTCTTATGAACGTTTATTTTGTTCGCATCCACTTCATCAATGGAGAGGTGCTGCCTATTGCTGAATGCAGGGAAGACGATGGCGAATGCCAGATCGTTGAAAGGTACCGCAATGCACCCCCTGATGGGATGCTGTGCATCGGTAACAAGGAATGCGGTGAACTGTTCATCCCCGTATCCAATATTCTGTACATCGGTGTTGAGTCTGAAGACGAAGACTAAGTGATGCGTTATGGAAGAAAAAGAATATAGTAATATCTACGCAATTCCGGCCAACTACACGGACTCCGGTAAGCTGTTCGGCGGCATGGTGGAAACCCGAAATGCCATCGAGGCGGTCTTCCTGGTTGCGCTTGTAGGCTATCCGGAATTGATGTGGATCCCGATGTCCACTACCATACGCATCGTGGTAATGACCGTAACACTCATTCCGCTGGGAGTGCTTGCGGTAATGGGAATCGATGGAGATTCCCTCGTCCAGTATATGGGGCACATGTTCTCTTTCTGGTTCAACCGGCGGAAATTGCACTTCAGGAGGATTGGTTACCAATATGACCCAAAGCAGCTCAAAAAACCGGGGCGCAAAGGCAAAAAGAAGAAAGCCCGAAAAGCTTGAGTTTGTACAGCCTTTCCTTCCGGTCAAGGATATCCGAAACGGCATTGTGGAGACCACAGATGGCCGTTACATCAAGATCCTTGAAATCGAACCCATTAACTTCATGCTCCGTTCTTCTGAGGAGCAGTACAATATTCTATCCTCGTTTGCAAGCTGGCTGAAAATCTCGCCTATGAAGCTGCAGTTCAAGTCAATTACCCGAAAGGCTGATTCCGACAAGCATGTGGCGCTGATCCGGAAAGAGCTTTCCGTGGAGGACAATGAGCAGTGTAAGGCCATGGGCGAAGATTACATCCGCCTAATCAAAGATGTTGGTTCCAGAGAAGCGCTTACCCGGCGCTTCTTTTTGATTTATCAGTATGAGGCAATCGGTAGAAGTGAGTCTGACGACTATTCTAAGGTCTACTCCATGCTGATGAACGCTGAGCATAATGCCAGAGCCTACTTCCTTCAGTGCGGCAATAACATCCTGCAGCCGAAAAACCCGGATGAAGCAACTGCCGAGATCCTGTATATGTTCTTCAACCGCAGATCCTGCGTGGATGAACCCTTCGCAAGCCGGGTCAACCGCGTCATCGTAGATACGATGGCGGCGAAGAACAAAGTCATTGGCGTAGACCCAATCCCGCACATTCCCATTCGACATTTCATTGCCCCTCGCGGTCTGGATCTTACCCATCATAATTTCATCATCATGGATGGCAGGTACTACTGCTTCCTGTATATTAAAGCCGATGGGTATCCCGGACGGGTGAGAGGCGGCTGGATGTCAAGCCTAATCAATGCGGGTGAAGGCATCGATATTGATGTTCACCTGTCCAGAGAGAATCGAAGTAAGACCATCGATAAAGTGGCGCAGCGTATCCGTCTGAACAGAACGAAGCTGAAGAGTATGCACGACACCAGTACCGATTATGAGGAACTGACCAACTCCATTCAGTCAGGATACTATATCAAGAACGGCAT
>CAZQSP010000030.1:0-10881 GCA_964596085.1 uncultured Oscillospiraceae bacterium | reverse complement strand
TAGAGCAGTTGGTAGCTCGTCGGGCTCATAACCCGGAGGTCGTTGGTTCAAATCCGGCCCCCGCAACCACAAAAATTCAAGCCTCGGTCAATGACCGAGGCTTTTTGTCATACATAGGCTCTGCAGCAAATATGGGCATAGCTTTATCCAAGCCTGATACTTACAGATTGTTTGCCTTGTCCGGTCGCCAGAAGCTTCCGGAGAACAGGAGCATAACAGCATACAGCTCAAGTCTGCCGGCAATCATTACCAAGCTGAGAAAGAACTGCGAAAAGCCGTTAAACATTCCAAAATATCCGTTACAGCCGGCGGTACTCATAGACACACCGGTATTTGTAATCAAGCCCAGTGCCGTCGTAAGCGTTGTTTCCATGTCGAAATTATTCAGAGACAGAATAAGTCCCGAGAAAAGGAAAACAGCAAAGAAAAGCATAATATGCGTAGTTATTGCGGAAACCTTGTCTGAGGATATTGCCTTTCCGTCAAGAACAACCGCCTTTACGGCGTGAGGATGTACCTGCTTGAAGATGCCTCGTTTGACAAGCTTGAACAAAACTATCACTCTGAACACCTTCAGCGAGCCCGATGTTGACATACAGCAGCCACCGACAAAGAGAAGGCTGAACAGAACGACGACCGTGAAGGTAGGCCACTCCGGATAATTACAGACATAGTAGCCGGAGGTGGAGATGAACGATACCACCTGGCACAGTCCGTCCTTGAAGGCCTGCCAAAGGCTTGAGTACGTACCGGAGAGTTTGAGTGAGAAAGCCACCAGCAGACTTGCGCCCGCGATAATCATAATGAATGCACGAGTTTCAACATTGCCAATGAACGTCTTAAAATCACCCTTCACCACGAAATAATAGAGCGTATAGTTCATAGCCGAGAGCAAGGTGAACAGTAGTATTACAGCACGAACATAAGCTGTATCAAAGGCTGCGGCATTTTCCGAGCTGATCAGAAGTCCTGAGGTGCTTATGCTGCTGAAGCTGTTTGTCAGCGCATCGAAGATGTCAAGAGGACCGGCTGCGAGCAATAAAAATTCTGTCAGCGAAAAAGCGATATAGGTGGTGTAAAGAAATTTACCGGTGTCCGAAAAGCGGCTGCCGACCTTTTCAAGATTGGGACCTGTTGCCTCCGCGGAGGCAATAGATTGACCGCTGATGCCGAGTGCCGGAAAAACCGATACAAGCAGTACCAGAATACCCATACCTCCCAGCCAGTTTGAAATAGATTTCCATAATATAAGGGACTTGGGAAGTGCATCAATGGGCAGTACGGTACAGCCTGTGGTGGTAAATGCCGCTACAGACTCAAAATAGCAGCTTACAAACGAAAAATCCATACCGCAGAAATAGTAGGGTAAAGCACCTATAAGCGAGCAGAAAACCCAGCTTATGCAGGCAATCAAATAGCCCTCATGAAAATGCAGACGCACTCGGTCATAATGAAATTGCGTAAGTATGATGTGACCGGTAATAACGCAAACGATACTTACCATGAACAGAGGATATGCAGCTATCCACTCATCGAATTGAATTGCAGCGGCAACACAGGGCAGCATAAAAAGTCCCTCGAGCAGGGAAAGTATACCCAATATTTTGATGAAAACGCGAATGTTAATATGCATGATAAACGCCTTTCTAGCTTATCCCTCAAATCAGCTTGCTTTATTCGGATTCCAGTAATACTTTGAAAAAAGCACAAAAACGGTAATCAGCTCAAGCCTGCCGGCAAGCATCAGAAATGAACATACAAGCGTTGAGAAATCAGATAAAATCGCAAAATTGCAGCCCGGACCCAGCATATTGAAGCCCGGACCGACGTTGCCTATACAGGTTGCCGCAGCGGACAAGCAGGAGATGAAGTCAAGTCCGTCTGCGGAAATCAGCAGTGTACCGGCAAAGATCACGAGTGTGTAGGTAAAAATATAGTTTGTGGTTTTGATGATCGTGTCGCTCGGAAGCTCGGCATCGTTAAGCGTGATCGGTACAATTCTGTTCGGATGAAGTCTCAGTGATATGCTTCTTCTTACAAGCTTGAGGCTGACAAGTATACGAGCACATTTGATGCCGCCCGAGGTCGATGCTGAGCAGCCTCCGAAAAAGAACAGACAGAGCAAAATGAAGCGCGAAAAGCTCGGCCACATATTGTAGTCTGCGGTAACAAAGCCGGTTGTGGTCATAATTGAGGTGACCTGAAAGAAGCTGTCCAAAAGCGATTCTGCAGGTTCCTCGAAATGAGTGAAAAGCTGATTGGCAGCAAATACCGCAATGCTTGCACCGCCGATGACGAGCAGATAAAAGCGTGTTTCTTCATCGCGAAGCAGGGCTGATACGCCTCTGCGCCTTGCCAGGAAAAAGAGATTGAAATTCATCCCTGCAAGAATCATAAAAATTATTATTATAAGCTGCACATATGCACTGTCAAAATGTCCGACATTGTCATTATAGTTTGAGAAGCCACCGCTACCGAGCGTGCCAAAGCTGTGTATCAGGGAATCGTAGAGGCTCAGTCCACCCAGTCTGAGAAGTAAAACCTCTGCGAGAGTAAATAATATATAAAGCAGATACAGCTTCTTTGCGGTATCTGAAAAGTGTGCCGTAAATTTGCCCTTGGTAGGTCCGGGAGTTTCGGCGTTTGCAGCTATCTGACCGCTGATTCCCAATACCGGAAGTAAGGCGATCACAAAGACAACAATCCCCATGCCTCCCAGCCAATGCGTAAACGAACGCCAAAACAGGATAGAGCGCGGCAGAGCCTCAACATCTGTCAGTATGGAGGCACCCGTTGTGCTGAAGCCGGAGCAGGCTTCAAAAAAAGCATCTACCGGAGACGGAATTGCGCCCGAAAGCAGGAAAGGAAGCGCACCTATGACTGAGCATACGAGCCAGGCTACAGACACCACAAAAAAGCCGTCCCTCACCTTTAGCCTTTGTGAAGAAGACGGAGGACAGCAATATCTGATTGTAATGCCCAGGCTCAGGCATATTGCAAGAACTGCTGCAAATGCCTGCCCGGCAGTCTCCTCTCCGTAGTGAATCGCCAAGAAAAACGGCAGAGCTACGGAAGCTGCCAGGACTAAAAGCATAGCTCCCTGTATTCGGAGGATGCTTCTGAAACGACTGCCCATATATTTTTCCTCCATTGCGTATATTGTACTATCTCAAAAAGCTGCGCTTGATTGCCATAAGCTTTTCCAATTCGCCTATGTCGGAGAGCAAACAGAAGATAGTAACCTTATCATCCTCTATTATCTGAGTATCACCCTTAGGTATGATGACTTGGTTTTTTCGGTGTATAGCGGCGATAAGAACCCCGTCGGGCAGCTCAATCTGCTGCAGGGGTTTGTTTGCAAGCTGCATATCATCGCTTGCTATTATTTCCATAATTTCTGCTTGACCCTGTATGAGCAAGGATGAGATGATTCGTTTGGAGCCCTGTACATATCTCAGTATGGTGCTTGCAACTA
This sequence comes from uncultured Oscillospiraceae bacterium, assembly GCA_964596085.1. Classification (GTDB taxonomy): domain Bacteria; phylum Bacillota; class Clostridia; order Peptostreptococcales; family Anaerovoracaceae; genus CAG-238. The sequence goes on along the minus strand of CAZQSP010000030.1, from coordinate 7,406 downwards.
TATCCAAGGGATTCAGCACCATATCTATGCCCATCTGCTCGATGAGATCCTTGTAGCTTTCTCGGCTGACCTTGGAAATTACATCCTCAACCCTTGCTTGCTTTGCTATGAGTGCAAGCAGCAGATTTTCCTCGTCAAGTCCCGTAGCTGCAACAAAGGCATCCATTTCATCGAGGTTTTCTTCCTCGAGCAGTGCCTTATCTGTGGCATCACCATGCAGTACCATTACATCATCCAAGTGACCGGACAGATAATAGCAGCGATCCTTATCCTTTTCGATCATCTTGACGGCAATGCCGAACTCGGACAGCTTGTCAGCAAGATAAAATCCGGTTTTGCCGCCGCCGGCTATCATTACCTTTTGTAGGTCGGTATATTTGCCGCGCTCGTATACGCGATTGTGCAGCTCGGTAATATCGCCTTTTTCCCCAATGAGGTAGACCGTATCGTGATCCTCCACAACTGTATCTCCGTGCGGAATAATTATTTTGCCGTTTCTGGAGATGGCAACTATCAGCATATTCGGGAGCAGCTCGGGAACATCGCGCATACTCAAGCCTATAAGTCGACTCATACGTCTGACGTTGAACTGAACCATGGCAACCTTGCCGCTCGAAAAGATACCGTTGGTCAGGGTATATTTTTCAACGAGATATTTGTAGATTTCGAGGGTTATTGATAGATCAGGGTTGACAATATGGTCAATGCTGAGGGTTTCCTTGATAATGTCCATCTGATTCATATGCTCCGGATCACGCACACGCGCAATAACCTTGGAGCAGCCCAGCTTTTTTGCAAAGGCAGCGATAATCATATTTTTTTCATCGCTTTCCGTGCAGGCTATCAAAAAGTCAAAGGTTTCGATCGCACACTTGCGCAGGAGGCTGACCTGCTTGGCATTGCCTGTCACGGTCAAAACGTCATACTGCTGTGAAATACGATTGATAAGAGCCTCATTTTGGTCGATGACAGTGATTGAGTAGTTTCCGCTGATCAACGCACTTGTAACCTTTATACCGAGCTTTCCGGCACCGACTATCGCAATTTTCATAATTTTTATTTACCTCCAAAGCCATTTCCGAAAGTTGAAATACCAATATATCATAAGCCCTGCTTCTACAAAACGGTATAAACTATATTTTAGCATAATTCAAACAATTTGCAAGTCTTAAAGATTTATTGTAGAATATAAAAAAGGAAGAAAAAAGCGGAGGAGTTGCCATGAATTTAGTTGCAAGTGAACAGATATCGTCCGAGCTGCTCGACAGAATCAAAAAGATCAAGCTGATAGCCCTGGATCTGGACGGAACCACGCTGACTCGGGACGGCTTGACACGAAGAACAAGGGAAACGCTCGAGTTGGCAATAGAAAGAGGAATAGATGTCGTAATTGCCACAGGCAGAGTATTTACCGCGCTTCCGGAAAGGATACACGATATCAGGGGACTCAGACATATCATAAGCTCAAACGGAGCGCATATAAGCGATGCTGTAACGGGAGAATTTATCTATTCGGATTATGCTGAGGCGAGGGCAATAGAGGCAGTACATGGTATACTCAGCGTATCGCCGCATCCTGTAGAGGTTTTTACGGAGGGCAGGGCATATATAGATCGTAAGGTATACGACGATTTGGCAGAGAACGGCTCAACGTATATGAGCCCCAAATATGTACTTCGCACGCGGACTCCCGTTAGCGAGATATATGATTTTTTGGCAGAGCACAAGGAAAAAATCGAAAATATAAACATTCACTTTGAATTTTCACAGCAAAAATCCGCAATGCTCGAGAAGCTGCAGGCTGTACCGGGAATAACTGTAACCTCGTCCTTTGTTCACAATCTTGAAATCGGAGGAGAGAACACAAGCAAGGCAAGAGCACTTGAGGAAATATGTCGCTTGTACGGAGTAGCCATGGAAAACGTAATGGCATTCGGCGACAGTCCAAACGACAGTCGTATGCTTGAGGCTGCCGGAATCGGAATCGCGATGGGAAATGCTACAGAGGACGTGAAAGCTGTTGCAGATCTGATTACTCTGAGCTGCGATGAGGAGGGTGTGGCATATGCGGTTCGCAGACTGCTCTTTGGCGAAAAAAACGGTGTTGCGGAAAAGGGCCTTTCTGCCCTTCGCTTATAAACAGAAAAAAACAGTACGGGAAGGATATAAGGAGTGCAGGCAAAAAAGTATTTGAGCTGCACTCTTTTTATTTGACTTTTTGTGTAACATAATGTAAAATAAGTAAAAAGAAGAATTAGAAGTAAAAATAAATATTCAAAGTAAATAATTTTATGCTCAGGAAAGGAATGCAAGATGAATCTAAAGAAAATCGGCTATGTGGGAGAATGCCTGGCGGCAGAGCTTTTGGAGAGAAAGGGCTACAGAGTGCTGAACAGGAACTACAGATGCACGTACGGGGAAATTGATATCATAGCAGCCAGCGGCAGGACGATCGCCTTCGTCGAGGTAAAAACCAGGCTTACAGACGGATACGGGGAGGGAAGGCGAGCCGTGGATGCCGGGAAGCGCAAAAGGATCAAGGCTGCGGCAGGCTATTACCTGACACATAGCTCGACAGACTTCGAGGATGTTGACTTTCAGGTTGTAGAGATACAGCTTGCGCATATGACGGATTTGGAGTTTTAGTTAAAGGAGGAAGCTTATGCTTACGAGAACACAGACGGCTGCTTTTTTTGGAATAGAGGGTATAGTGGTGACAGTTGAGATTGACTCTGACAGGGGGCTGCCGGCCTTCAATGTCATAGGACTCGGAGACACTGCCGTAAAGGAAGCAGCAGACAGGGTCAAGGCGGCTGTGCTTAACAGCGGCTTTACCTATCCCAAGGGCAAAATTATAGTGAACCTGTCGCCGGCATGGGTACATAAAAAAGGGAGTCATTATGATTTGGCAATGGCAGTCGGACTATTGGCAGCTCAAGGCAGCGTAAGTGGCTTGCAGGGTCAAGAAGCAGACAAGAAGGCGTTTATCGGTGAGCTTGCGTTGGACGGCAGGGTTATGCCCGTCAAGGGGATTTTGCCTATGGTAAAGGGCTTGGCGCACAGGGTCGAGGAGGTATATTTGCCGAGGGCAAGCTGCGCGGAGGCTGCTCCTGCGGCAGCCGCAAGCGGACTGTGCATAGTGCCCGTGGACAACCTGCGCCAGCTTGCAGACATATTGAATCAAGACGTAAGTAAGGAGAGCTATGAGCCGGGAGAGGCAGCGGAGGGCTATGAGCCTCCTTTGCTTGATTTTGCGGATGTAAAGGGACATTGGGCTGCAAAGGAGGCGATAGTCACAGCGGTAGCCGGAGGACACGGTCTTTTGCTGATAGGTTCACCCGGAACAGGCAAGAGTATGCTGGCAAAGCGTATTCCGGGAATACTTCCACCGATGAGTCCTGAGGAGCAGCTCGAGACCTCAATGCTTTACTCCCTGGTGGGCGGACTTAACGAGGATATGCCTGTGATAAAGCAAAGACCCTTTCGCCAGATAAACAAAAGGGCAACACCGGCTTCGATACTCGGAGGAGGACATCAGCCCATACCGGGTGAGATATCGTTGGCGCACAACGGCATATTGTTTATGGACGAGTTTTTGGAGTTCTCACGAGAGCAGATAGAGCTGCTGCGCCTACCGATAGAGGAAGGCAAAATAAGCATCATGCGCAGAGGAAATGCTTACATATTTCCGTCACGGTTCACACTGATAGCAGCAACCAATCCTTGCAAATGCGGCTATTTGGGTGACAAAGAAAAGCCGTGCCGCTGTACGGCAGCAGAGATAGAAAGATACAGAGGTCGTCTGTCCGGCCCCATAGCCGAAAGAATAGATATGTGCGCGGAAATACAGAGAGTGGATTACGGCGAGCTGACCGGGGCTTCCTCCGCAAGCTCGGAGGAGATGAGACAGAGGGTGATGGCAGCAAGGAAAATACAGGAGAGCCGTTTTGCCTCCGAAAGTATTTCTCTGAACAGCAGAATGGAGGAGGCGCAGATAAAGAAGTACTGCGCTCTGGGAGAGGAAGCAGAGGAATTTATGAAAAAAGTATATCGCAGCAGGCAGCTAAGCCCCAGAAGGTATCATAAAATACTAAAAATCGCCAGAACGATAGCAGACCTGCGCGCAGATGAGCAAATCGGGATCTCGCATCTGTCGGCGGCATTTGGATATACCGGATTTTTGAACGGAGACAGAAAGGAATAGAAGAAAGAAAAAGAACAATTTGTTCGGTGAATAATGCGAATAAGGTGAAATAAGCATGGAAGAATATCATATTAGTATAGTGAACAGAAGGTCTGCGGAATATCCCGAGCTGCTCAGAAGCATCAAGGATGCGCCTGAGAATTTATATTGCATCGGGGATGTAAGCCTGCTGCAAAAAAAGTGCCTTGCGGTGGTCGGATCCAGACATTGCAGCGAATACGGCAGGCAGGTTGCAATGAAAATAGGGAAAGCAGCCTCCGAAAACGATGTAGTAACCGTAAGCGGTATGGCTAAGGGAATCGACAGCTTTGCGCATTTGGGGGCATTGCAGCATGGCGGCAAAACCATAGCCGTGCTGGCCGGAGGAGTAAATTTGTGTTACCCCGCCGCAAACCGTCGGCTGTATGCAGAAATCAAAGAGAAGGGCTTGCTTGTATCGGAGGAGCCTCCGGATAAAATTCCTATGCCGTATATGTTCCCCAGACGTAACAGGATAATATCGGGATTGTCCTGCGGTGTCGCGGTCGTTGAGGCGGGAACAAGCAGTGGCTCGCTTATAACGGCAGAGCTGGCAGCGGCGCAAGGCAGAGAGGTATTTGCCGTGCCGGGAAACATAAACAGCAGCTACAGCCTGGGAACCAACAAGCTGCTTATGGACGGAGCCTCGCCTATTGCAGCGGTCGATGACATATTTATCGGCATAGGAGTCAGCCCAAGGGCGGCAGAGGAGGAGCTTGAGGCCCTGGGCAGCGACGAAGCTGAGGTATACCGCTTTGTGAGGGAAAACGGTGAAACTACGGTAGACGAGCTCTGTGCACGGCTGGGCAGGGATGCCTTTTATATGAACGGTATCGTGGGGATTTTGGAAATAAAGGGACTGGTAAGCTTTAGCCTCGGAAAAATTTTTGTTGCAAAATTTTGAATTATGTACTATTATATCTTTCTGAAAAAAGTGTGTATGGCAAGGCGGCAAAGGCGCGCTATGACGTATAAGGTTAAGAGTGAGATTTGGAGGTAAAATGGCTACAGCTAAGAAAGCGGAGAAAACGCAAACAAAAAAAAGCACGGGCGGAAAGATATTGGTAATAGTGGAATCTCCATCAAAAGCTAAAACTATCGGAAAATATCTGGGTTCAAGCTATAAGGTCATAGCATCGGTGGGTCACGTCAGAGATCTGCCCAAAAGCAAGCTTGGTATCGACATCGAAAACGATTTTGAGCCCATGTATATTCCCATCAGAGGCAAGGGAGATTTGATCAAGGAGCTGAAAAAGGAAGCCAAGGCTGCAAAAAAGGTCTATCTTGCGACAGACCCTGACCGAGAGGGAGAGGCAATATCCTGGCATCTTGCATATCTTCTCGGCATTGATGCGGAAACGCCCTGCAGAATCGTTTTTAACGAGATTACCAAGGATGCGATAAAGAATGCGGTAAAAAATCCGCGTTCGATAGATTTGAAGCTTGTGGATGCACAGCAGGCGAGGCGCGTGCTGGACAGATTGGTCGGATATCAGATCAGTCCGCTCTTGTGGAGAAAGATAAGGCGCGGCTTGAGTGCAGGCAGAGTGCAGTCTGCGGCTCTTAAAATAATATGTGACAGAGAGAACGAAATAAAGGCGTTCATACCTAAGGAATACTGGAATATAACGGCTAACTTCAAAAAAGGAAAGAAGTTTGCTGCCAAGCTTACGGAATATAAAGGAAAGAAAATCTCAATCGGCAGCAAAGACGAGGCAGAGCAGGTTTTGGCAGCACTTGAAAAGGGCAGCTACACCGTAGAGCAGATAAACCGCAGGCAGAGAAGCCGCAAGCCGTTTGCACCGTTTACGACAAGCAGCCTCCAACAGGATGCCGCAAACAAGCTGGGCTTTACGACAAAGAAAACGATGATGGTATCTCAGCAGTTGTACGAGGGTGTAGAGCTCAAGGGAGAGGGAACGGTCGGTCTGGTCACCTATATTCGTACCGACTCGGTTCGTATATCCGCAGAGGCAAGAGCGGCGGCAAAGCAGTATATAGAAGACAATTTTGGAAGCAATTACGCAGCAGACAATGTATACAGTAACAAGAAAAAGGACATACAGGATGCGCACGAAGCGATACGTCCGAGTAGGGTCACACTTGATCCCGAAAGCATAAAGGCTTCATTGACGGCGGACCAGTACAAGCTATACAGATTGATATGGACCAGATTCCTTGCCAGTCAGATGGCAGCGGCTGTGTTTGACGGTATGCAGGTCAGCATAGCCAACGGAGACTACGGCTTGAAGGCATCAGGCTCAAAGCTGATATTTGACGGATATCAGAGAATATATTCGCCTAACCTCGACGAGGATAAGGATAAGCTGCTTCCGGAGCTTTCCGAGGGTGAGGTACTCACAGCGGAGACTGTGGACAGCGAGCAGAAATTTACCGAGCCGCCGGCACGTTTTACCGAAGCCGGTCTTGTCAAGGAGCTCGAAGAAAAGAACATAGGCCGTCCGAGTACCTATGCACCTATCATAGCGACCATACTCGAGAGAAAATACGTGAGTCGAGAAAAGAAAACGCTGATTCCGACCGAGCTGGGCTTTGTTGTGACAGGACTGATGGAGGAATACTTCAAGGAAATCGTGGATGCGGGCTTTACAGCGGAGATGGAGGATAGGCTGGACGATGTTGAGGCAAAGAGTGCAAATTGGAAGGAGATAATTCGTGATTTCTACGGACCGTTGAAGGAGGAGCTGGAGCTTGCCGACAAGGTGATAGAAAGGGTACAGCTTGAGGACAGAGTCAGCGACGAGCTCTGCGAGCTCTGCGGCAAGCCGATGGTATTTAAGTCGGGCAGATTCGGAGAGTTCTTGGCTTGCAGCGGCTATCCTGAGTGCAAGAACACCAAGGCGATAGTCAAGTCGATAAATGTTTCGTGTCCGGACTGCGGCAAGGATATAGTAGCAAGACGAGGACGTTCAGGTAAGCTTTTTTATGGCTGCTCCGGCTATCCCGATTGTACCAGAGCCTTCTGGTATAAGCCCACAAACAGAAAGTGTCCGCAGTGCGGTGAACTTTTACTGGAAAAACACACAAAGACCACAAAATATATATGTTCAAATGGTAAATGTGGATATAAGGAGTAAAATTGGAGGTATTCTAAGATGGTAGAATTTCATGCGACCACTATATGTGCAGTAAGGCGCGGTCCTGACGACATCTGCATCGGCGG
>CAZQSP010000029.1:0-11105 GCA_964596085.1 uncultured Oscillospiraceae bacterium | reverse complement strand
CTTGTCAGGTCCGGAAGGAAGCAGCAATAAGCGGAAGTTCTTATGTGCCGCAGATAAGCCTTCTCCAACGCCCGGCGTAGCTCTTTAAGGGCATTTTATTATTCATATGCAAATTGTACGAAGGGAGAGCCATGTATACAGCACTTTATCGAGCTGAGAGGCCGGAGGTTTTTGAAGAAATACTGGGACAGGAGCATATCGTAAAAATATTGAAGCATCAGATATCAGCAGATACCGTAGGTCACGCATATCTGTTTTGCGGTACGCGGGGGACGGGCAAGACTACGACCGCGAGGCTTTTGGCAAAGGGTGTGAACTGCACAGCAGAGGATGTCTCGACAAGACCGTGCGGCACTTGTCCGAGCTGCAGGGCAATAAGCGAGGGCAGCTTTATAGATGTCATAGAAATAGATGCGGCATCCAACAACGGTGTAGATAATATACGAGAGCTCAGAGAAAGTGTCAAATATCCGCCGGCGGTGGGCAGAAAAAAGGTCTACATAATTGACGAGGTACATATGCTCTCGCCGGGCGCCTTCAATGCACTGCTCAAAACACTTGAGGAGCCGCCCGAGGATGTGATGTTTATATTGGCGACCACAGAGCCGCACAAGCTTCCGGCAACGATACTTTCCAGATGCTTGAGGCTCGATTTTAAGCGTGTGCCGCAGCAGCTTATAATGGATGCGATGAAACGCATCTGCAATGAAAGAAGTGTGCAGATCACGGATGGGGCCCTAAAGCTTTTGGCAAATTGTGCGGACGGCTCGGTCAGAGACGGACTTTCGGTGCTCGATCAGGTTTTGGCGGCAGGTGACAGCATAATTGACAGAGAAAGGGTGCTCGAATATATCGGCACGGCAGGTGAGGACTTTTTCATCGAGCTGACAGAAAAGGTTTCGGTCAGAAATGCAGCCGAGGCACTGAGCCTGATAGATGAGGCATTTGCAGACGGTAAGGATGTAAGGGGACTTATGCGCGACTGGATGACGTATTACAGAAATCTTATGATTACAAAGTTCGTTGCTAAGCCCGAGGAGCTTCTGAATATGTCCATAGAAAACATAAAGAGGATAAAGGCGCAGAGCGACTACATCTCGCTGGACGAGATAAATTCCGCAATAATGAAGCTTGCAAAGGCGGTAAGCGATGCAAGGTGGTCGCCTCAGCCGAGGGTGCTTCTGGAGCTGGCGGCGGTGAATATAGCTACGGGCGGATTTGAGGAATCACCGGCGCAGACGGCGCGCAGACACACCCCCGTGCAAAGGGAGAGCCAAGGCGGTGACAGGCTCGGCACTACAGAAGTCGGGGCTGCGGCAAGCAAGGCTCAGACAAACAAGCGTGCAGAGGAAGCCGCTTGTAAAGCGCCTGCCGCTCGGACACAGGGCAGCGCAGAGCAGAGCTGTGCCGATGCGGACAAGCAGCACAATGACGAGCTTTGGCATCAGGTCTTTGAGGAGGGCGAGGATGAGCTCGGCAGCTTCAACCTCATACGCACGGGAACCAAGCTTGTGCATATAGGCGAAAAGAGCTTTACGGTTTTGGTAAAAAACGATTTTACAAAAAAATATACCGAGCTGCAGAGGGGCATCATCGAGAAAATTATGACAGACAAGCTCGGAAGAAGCCTGCAGATGCTCTGTTGCCTCGAGTCGGAGCAGGCAGAGCGCGGCGGCTCGGCGACAGAACGAGCGGCAGCGGAGGCAGAGGACAAGAGGCTTGCCGAGGAGGCGGGCAGACTTTTGGGTATTGAAGTCGAGGTAGAGGACTGAAGCCGACAACGATATCCAAGCTTGTATGTTATAGTTAATAACGGCTGAATTTTGCAGCCAAGGATAAAGGTATACACGGAGGATAATATGGGAAAAGGAATGAGAGCGGGAAAGAAGCCGTCCAAGGCAGCAGGAATGGGCGGAGGCGGTATGCAAAAGCAGCTTCAGCAGATGCAGGCTATGCAGAGACAGATGGAAGCACTTCAAGCGGAAATCGAGGAAAAAGAGGTCAGCACAACATCCGGAGGCGGTGCTGTTACTGCGGTTGTGAACGGCAAAAAGGAAATCGTAAGCTTGACAATCAAGCCTGAGGTGCTTGACCCGGACGATGTGGAGATGCTGCAGGATCTGATCATTGTAGCCGTAAATGAGGGCCTGAGACAGATAGATGAAATTTCCAACAACGAAATGGGCAAGCTCACCGGCGGACTGGGAATACCGGGACTGTAGGGTGCAGGGCAGCCCGAGCGACGCTGCCTTGTGCACGAATATCAAAGTATGGAGTAAGAAGCATGAGACAATATCCCAGACCCTTAGCAGGGCTTATAAACGAGATGAGCAAGCTTCCCGGAATCGGGAGCAAGACTGCGCAGCGGCTGGCATTTCACATTCTTTCCTTGGAGGATAGGGATGCAGACAGGCTCGCACAGGCAATTTTGACAGCAAAGAGGGAGCTTAGATACTGCTCCGTATGCGGCAATCTGACGGATACAGACCCCTGCGCATTGTGCAGCGATCCGAGCAGAGACGGCAGCATAATTTGCGTTGTCGAAGGTCCAAAGGATGTTATGGCTATGGAGAGAATCAGAGAGTATAACGGGCTGTACCACGTGCTTCACGGGGTCATATCTCCGATGGAGGGAGTCGGCCCTGAGGACATCAATCTTATGTCACTGCTGAAAAGATTGCAGACATCGGACGTGAACGAGCTTATCATAGCCACAAACCCAAATATCGAGGGTGAGGCGACGGCTATGTATATAGCCGGCTTGATAAAGCCTACAGGAATTAAGGTCACTCGTATAGCGCACGGAATCCCAGTGGGAGGCGACCTCGAATATGCAGACGAGGTCACCCTGCTGAAAGCCGTGGAAGGACGACGGGAGCTCTAAAGCGACAGCTCCTTGTCCTTGGCGAGCTGCAAAAGATAAGAATATCTGGCTCTTGCTGCCAAAAGATTATAGGATGCATAATCAATGGCAGTATTGTCAGTCAGTTCATTAAACATACCAACAGCCTTCTCCAATTCGGAGTGGGCATTTTTAATTGACATATACAGCATTTCTTCTTCGGAATGAGGAGCATCTGCCAATCTCAGTTTCATATAAGTCCACCTTTCAAATCGCATAATAATGCTAACTAGCTTCACTTATTCCTATTATAGGAATTTTTGCTTGAAATTATTCTATTTTTTGACCAAGGTGCATATTTTTAGCGTAGAAAAAAAGAAAAGAGCACAGATGCAAGTCAAAGAGGAGGAGCGACATGGGAGTACAGATAGGAGTTTTCTTAACCTACGCAGGTGCAATTATACTTGTTTTTTTGATCGGCAGACTGTTTCTGTGGCCTCTCAGGCTGATACTCAAATTCCTCGCGGGCGGTGTGCTGGGCGGAGCGCTGATTATGCTTGCAAATATACTGGCGGCTGCGGTCGGAGCAGGCATACTGATCCCCTTTAATGCACTGAATGCGTTTATAATAGGCATCCTGGGCTTGCCCGGAGCGGTGCTGCTTCTGATACTCGCATAAACGAAAACGGACCTATGATATCCGAGAAGGATTCACAGCTCCGTTTTTTGCTTATGCTGTATTTTGTCGCAGGCTACAGCGTACTGTTTTTACTATTTTGCTGTTTTCTTGTCTCCGCTTATGGCAACAAAGAAGAATACTACCAGCAATATGCCTGCTATCAGGTAGCCGAGTGTCGTTGCACTGAGGCCTGCTACGGAGATCTGAGTGAAGAAGCCCGAAACAGAGCCGGCAAAGATGAATGCCATTGCAACAGGAGTGACAACCCTCATACAAAGCTTGTAGAAGAAGTCGAAGGCAGGACTCTTTTTGCTGCCGATGTCGATTTCCTCAAGAACAGGGTCAATCTTGAGCTCCCAGCCGACCATAAGAGCCATAAGCATAGCGCCGAGCGGCATTGCGATACCCTCGGACCAGCAGTCCATAAAGTCAAGGAAGCAGTCATTCCAGCCATCCGTACCCCAGAAGGTGAATATGCCGGAAGCACCCAGACCGTCAATAGCAACGAGGAGAGCCTCAACAGTAATTGCTGCACATACCCACAAAACAACCCTTTCCTTCTTGCATTCCTTACCCTTTTCTGCTGCATTGTCAAGGAAGAATGCGGTGATTACTTCGATGAGTGAGATTGCAGAGGAGAGTGCGGCAACGAATACCAATATATAGAATACCACGCCGAACAGAGGACCTATGGTACCCATAGAAGCGAATACGTCCTGCAGAGTTACAAACAGAAGCTTAGGTCCGCTGAGCTGAATTTCCGCATAAGGTGTGCCGGTAGCAATCCCGTTTGCGACTGCCGCAGGAATTACAGCGATACCCGACATGAGTGCCATACACGTATCTGCTACAACTATAACCACAGAGTTCTTTTTGAGGTTTTCTTCCTTTCCGAGATATGAGCCGTATGTAACCATTGCGCCCATAGCAAGCGAAAGTGAGAAGAACATCTGACCGCCGGCTATTGCAAGTATATTCAGCAGGGAAGGAGTCGATTCAAAGAAGCCTGCCTCAACGGCATAGCCCGGCTTGAACATAAATTTTAGACCTTCCTCAGCACCCGGCAGAGTAACGGAACGGATGATTACGATAACCAGCATAATGAAGAGTGCCGGCATACCGATCTTGTTGAACCTCTCGACACCCTCAGAAACGTGCCCCTTGTTAATGAAATAACATATAGCGATGAACAGCAGAGTGAACACCGCACAGCCGAACGGATTGGTAAGCATAGCTCCAAAGGTAGCTCCGCCCTCCAGATCAATGCCGAACAGGTTTTGCAGACCGAAGCTCAGCTCTGCAAGGTTCAGTGAGAGATACTGCAAGCAGTAGCCGCCCAAAACCGTATAGAAGCTCATGATGAGGAACGGAGCCAGCACAGCGAGCCAGCCGATCCACTTAAACTTCTTTGAGATTTGGTGATATGCGCCTACCGGACCGAGTCTTGTTTTACGCCCGATTGCAAGCTCGGATGTCATAATGACAAAACCGACAAAGATTGCCAAAAGAAGATAGATGATGAGGAAGGTAAAGCCTCCGCATCTGCCCATTTTATAAGGAAAGCCCCATATGTTTCCGAGTCCGACAGCCGAGCCTATGGCAGCCATCAGAAAGCCCAGGTTGCTCCCCCAAGATCCGCGATTGTTTTCCATGAATAAGTCCTCCTAAACCGCTAAATTTTTGTAAGTCTAAATACCGTAAATAATTTTAGCAAAGAGCGCAAAAAATGTCAATAAAAATTAAAAAAAGCAAAAATTATTGTTTAATTATACAAAAAATGGGGCAAAAAAAGACAAAAAATTGGTAAAATAACATTATAAAAATAAGGATGACAAAAATGCATAAAGCTGTGGTATACTAGTAAGCGAAATAATACATAGGACAAGGCGAGGTAAGGAAAATGGCTATAGATAAGGTCAGAGAATATTTTAGGCAATACGGAATCGAAAACAAAATAATGGAGTTCGAGCTGTCGAGTGCAACGGTTGAGCTGGCGGCACAGGCAGTCGGAGTGGAGGGCGCACGTATTTGCAAGACACTTTCGTTCAAGGATCACGAGGACGGCTGCATACTGATACAGACAGCAGGCGACACCAAAATCGACAACCGCAAATTCAAGGCTTACTTTGGGCTGAAGGCGAAGATGCTGACTGCCGAGGAGGTTGTGGAGTTTACGGGACACGCAATCGGAGGAGTCTGTGCATTTGCAATAGACAATCCAAGGGTCAGGGTTTACTGTGACGAATCAATGAAACGCTTCGACACAGTCTTTCCTGCGTGCGGAAGCTCAAACAGTGCCATAGAGCTTAGCTGTGAGGATTTGTACCGTTATTCGGGAGCCTTGGACTGGATAGACGTGTGCAAGCTTCCGGATGCACAATAGCAGCCTGCGGCTCACAGTAGGCAGATACATACTTATGGGGAGAGTGAGGAAATGAGCAAGGAAAATACAGGGAAAAACAAAATCAAGGGCGAGCTGATAATGTTTGCAAGCCTTACGCTCGCATCGGCGGCTATAGCCTTTAACCTCAAAAGCTTCGTCAATGCGGGCGGACTTTTTCCGGGAGGCTTCAGCGGACTTGCAATTTTGATGCAGCAGATTACGGAGAAATTTTTCGACTTGAGCATACCGTATTCGGCTATTTACCTGCCGGTCAATTTGATTCCGGCATATATAGGCTTCAAATATATAGGAAAGAAGTTCACGATATACTCCTTTTACTTGGTGTTCCTATCAAGCTTTTTGACGGATGCATTCCCTGCATTCACAATTACATACGACATATTGCTGATAGCAATTTTCGGAGGCTTGATCTCGGGTGCGGCGGTCAGCCTGGCACTCGTCAGCGGAGCCAGCGGCGGAGGAACAGACTTTATTGCAATCTATTTTTCCGAGAAAAAGGGCGTAGACGTATGGAATTACATCTTGCTCGGCAATGTTGTGATACTGACGACGGCGGGAATCCTCTTTGGCTTTGACAAGGCACTGTATTCGATAATTTTCCAGTTCACCTCAACGCAGGTGCTCGGAACACTGTTCAAGCGCTATCAGCAGGATACCCTGCTCATCATCACCGACCAGCCGATGGCGGTATACGGCAAAATCCGAGAGCTGACAAACCACGATGCTACACTGATAGAGGGCAGCGGCTGCTACGAGGGGGCCGAGAGGCACATACTCTACTCTGTAATAGGCAGAGAACAGGTCGACAAGGTCATCGGGGCAATCAAAGAGATTGACGAGCACGCCTTCATAAACGTGATAAAGACCGAGCAGATAAACGGCAGATTCTACAGAACTCCGACGAAATAGCGCAGAGAGGAAATCAATGAACAAATTTGTGATACATTCGGATTATCATATGACCGGCGATCAGCCGCAGGCTGTCGAAAGGCTCGCACAGGGCATAGCTGAGGGGAAAAAATATCAGACCTTGATGGGCGTGACAGGCTCGGGCAAGACCTTTACGATGGCAAACCTGATAGAAAGGGTGCAGAAGCCCACGCTCGTAATTTCACATAACAAAACGCTGGCGGCACAGCTCCACGGAGAGTTTAAGGAGTTCTTCCCCGAAAACGCAGTGGAGTATTTTGTATCCTACTACGATTATTACCAGCCCGAGGCGTATGTGCCCTCAACCGACACATACATAGAAAAGGACTCGGACATAAATGACGAGATAGAAAAGCTCAGGCACTCGGCTACGGCGGCACTTGCCGAAAGAAGGGATGTTATCATCGTGGCCTCGGTGTCCTGCATATACGGCCTGGGAAGCCCCTTCGACTACGAAAACCAGATGCTTTCGCTCAGACCGGGAATGGAAAAGTCGAGAAAAGACATTTTGAGAAGGCTTGTTGACATACAGTATGTCAGAAATGATATGGCATTTGAAAGAGGTACCTTCCGTGTACGAGGCGATGTCATAGACATATATCCGGCAGGGGCGGAATCCGCTGTCAGAGTTGAGCTGTTCGGAGATGAGGTCGAGTCAATCAAGGAAATGAACCCGATAACGGGAGAAATTTTGGGTATCAGAAACCATATAGCCGTCTACCCGGCATCGCATTATGTGACCTCACCCGAAAAAATGGAAGCGGCACTCAGAACCATAGACGAGGAGCTGAGTGAGAGAGTACAGTGGTTCAAGGACAGAGGAAAGCTCCTTGAGGCACAGAGAATAGAACAGAGAACAAGATACGACCTTGAAATGCTGCGAGAGGTCGGAAGCTGCAAGGGCATAGAGAACTACTCAAGACATCTGAACGGTCTGCCGGAGGGCACACGCCCGTACACGCTGATAGACTATTTTCCGGACGACTTTCTGATTATAATAGACGAATCACACGCCATGCTGCCGCAGCTGCGGGCAATGTATGCAGGTGACCGCTCAAGAAAATCCTCGCTGGTCGAATACGGCTTTCGTCTGCCCTCGGCACTCGATAACAGACCGCTGCGTTTCGAGGAATTTGACAGCCTCGTGCCGCAGGTCGTTTTCGTAAGTGCGACACCTGCCGCCTACGAAAAGGAGGCATCGGGAGGCATCAACGCCGAGCAGATCATAAGACCGACCGGACTTTTGGATCCTCCGATAGAGGTCGTTCCGACAGAGGGACAGATAGACCATCTGATAGGCAGGATAAACGAGGTGACTGCAAAGGGTGAAAGAGTTTTGGTGACAACTTTAACCAAAAAGATGGCCGAGAGTTTGACAGACTACCTAAAGGGGGTAAATATAAAGGTAAGATACCTCCACTCAGAGGTAGACACACTCGAAAGAATGGAGATAATCCGTGACCTCAGACTCGGAGCTTTTGATGTTTTGGTTGGAATCAATCTGCTGAGAGAGGGACTGGATATACCTGAGGTTTCGCTCGTTGCGATTTTGGATGCCGATAAGGAGGGCTTTCTGAGAACAGAAACCTCGCTGATTCAGACTATAGGCAGAGCCGCAAGAAATGCAGACGGCAAGGTTATAATGTATGCGGACGGCATAAGCAAGGCTATGGATGTAGCAATAAAGGAAACCGAAAGACGGCGCAAAATTCAAGACGAGTACAACAAGGCACACGGCATAACGCCGCAGTCGGTACGCAAATCGGTTCGTGCCGTCATAGAGGCCACCAAGGTCGCAGAGCCGGAGATGGCAGAGTACAAGGGCAAGAGTCCGCTTGAGCTTACCAAGAAAGAGCTCTCCGACTATGTCAAGAAGCTTGAAAAGGAGATGAAACAGGCGGCGGCGGATTTACAGTTCGAGAGAGCCGCACAGCTTCGCGATCAAATTTTTGAATACAAGCTGCGCCTGTAGCTCACAAAACGATTATGCAGAGTGATAATTAAGGGACAATCTAATCTGCAAAAGGAGAAAAGAGAATGTCAAAGGACATAATTATAAGGGGTGCAAACGAAAACAATCTGAAAAATCTCGATGTGGTGATACCGAGGGACAAGCTGGTGGTGCTGACCGGGCTTTCCGGCTCAGGCAAATCCTCGCTTGCTTTTGATACCATTTATGCGGAGGGACAGAGAAGGTATATGGAGAGTCTTTCCTCATATGCCAGACAGTTCCTCGGGCAGATGGAAAAGCCCAATGTCGAATATATAGAGGGGCTTTCGCCGGCGATTTCCATAGACCAAAAAACCACGAACCGCAATCCGCGTTCGACGGTCGGTACTGTGACGGAGATACACGACTATCTGAGACTGCTGTATGCACGTATCGGAAAGCCGCACTGCCCGATATGCGGAAAGCCTATCGCAAGCCAATCCGTCGATCAGATGGTGGACACCATAATGGAGTTTGAAGAGGGAACAAAGCTGATGATTTTGGCTCCGGTCATTCGTCAGCGTAAGGGCACTCACGAAAAGATAATAGAAAGAATAAAAAAGGAAGGCTTTACAAGGGTCAGAGCAGACGGTGAGATCAAGCTGCTCGACGAAGACGAGATAAAGCTCGAAAAGACCTTTAAGCATACGATAGAGATAGTAGTTGACCGTATAGTCGTCAAGCCGGGGCAGGAAGGCAGAATTGCCGAGGCCTGCGAGCTTGCCATAGCACAGGGTGACGGACTTGTGGTTATAAACGGAGATTTCTATGACCACCACTACGAAAAGACCTTCAGCACCAAGCTGGCGTGTCCGGATCACGGTGTCAGCATTGAGGAGCTTGAGCCGAGAATGTTCTCGTTCAACGCACCCTTCGGAGCATGCCCGACGTGCAACGGACTCGGCTTTACACAGAAGCTCGACCCGAAAATGCTCATAGACGAGCGCCTGAGCATTAACGACGGTGCACTTCAGCCGATTTTCGGGACGATGGAGTTCAGCGGATTTTACCGCCAACTCGTGGACGCTCTGATACGCGACCACGGAGTTGACGCCTCAAAACCGCTCTGCGAGCTACCCGAAAAATTCCGCCAAGAGCTGTACTACGGCACGGGCGACAGACATTTGGTATACGACTATGTCAGTCGCAGCACAGGCAGCGTATCGCATCAGGACAGACCCTTCGAGGGTGCCATAAACAATATAGAGAGAAGATACAGAGAAACAAGCTCGGAGTATTTCAAGGACAAGATGTCGAAGTACATGGTGATAAGAGAATGTCCTGACTGCAAGGGCAGACGACTCAAGCCCGAGATTTTGGCAGTCACCGTGGGCGGAAAGAATATTGCGGAGCTTTCCGATATGTCCATCAGAGAGGCACTGGATTTTGTCGAGGGACTGGAGCTTTCCGAAAAGGACAGCCGCATAGCCTATCAGATACTCAAGGAGATAAAGGCAAGACTGAATTTCCTCGTAGATGTAGGACTCGACTATCTGACACTCAGCCGCACGGCAGGAACGCTTTCCGGCGGCGAATCGCAGAGAATCCGACTTGCCACACAGATAGGCTCAAGCCTGGTGGGCGTGCTGTATATACTGGACGAGCCGAGCATAGGACTGCACCAAAAGGACAACGAAAAGCTGCTCAAAACGCTCAGACACCTGACGGACATCGGCAACACCCTGATAGTCGTGGAGCACGACGAGGACACGATGTATGCGGCAGATCATATCGTTGACATCGGCCCCGGAGCCGGAATATACGGCGGCGAGCTGGTGGCACAGGGAAGCGTGCAGGACATAATGGACTGCAAGGAATCCCTGACAGGTCAGTACCTTTCGGGAGCGCGCAGGATATTTGTGCCGAACGAACGCAGAGCCGGCAACGGAGAAAAGCTCATAATCAAGGGAGCAAGACAGAACAATCTGAAAAACATAGATGTTGAGATACCGCTCGGCAAGCTCGTATGCGTGACCGGAGTTTCCGGCTCGGGCAAGAGCAGCCTTGTAAACGAGATACTTTATAAGGGAGCGGCAAGAGTCACAAACCGACTTCAGGAGGAGCCGGGAGCCTTTGATGAGCTGATAGGACTTGAAAGCATAGACAAGGTGATAGATATCGACCAGTCGCCTATAGGCAGAACCCCGCGCTCAAACCCTGCGACCTATACGGGAATGTTCAACAACATCAGAGACTTGTTCGCAGAGCTGCCCGAGGCAAAGCTCAGAGGCTACCAAAAGGGCAGATTCAGCTTCAATGT
>CAZQSP010000028.1:0-11299 GCA_964596085.1 uncultured Oscillospiraceae bacterium | reverse complement strand
GCGAGGATGCTGACAGCAAGGCTAAGCTCGATACGGTGCTGCATAATCTGGCAGAAACGATTCGTATCATCTCGATTTTGATTTATCCGTTTATGCACACTACTGCTAAAGAAATCAGAAAGCAGATGGGTCTGTGGTATGCGGAGGTTGTCTGGGAGGATGCATTTGAGTTCGAGATGATGTATCAGGAGCAGGTTAAGAAGGGTGATGCTATATTCCCGAGACTTGACATAGATAAGGAGCTTGAGGAGCTGTACGCTATCAGTGCGGCTGCAAGGGCTGCCAAGGGCGAGACTGAGCCTGAGAATATTCCGCTTGAGCTCAAGGCTGACATTGAGTATGATGACTTTGCAAAGATCGACTTCCGAGTAGGTCTTATCGAAAAGGCAGAGAAGCATCCAAAGGCTGACAAGCTGCTCGTCTTCCAGGTTAAGATGGGAACCGAACGCCGTCAGATCATCAGCGGTGTTGCAGAGGATTTCTCACCGGAGGAAATGGTCGGAAAGAAGGTCATCGTGGTTGCGAACCTCAAGCCTCGTCAGCTCAGAGGTATGGAATCCAAGGGTATGCTTTTGTTTGCGGACAACGGCAAACGCTGCGAGATTGTAACAACGAGTGCACCTGACGGAGAGGTCGTAAGCTAAAATGCTGTTTGATACACATACACATTTAAATAACGAAAGCTACAGCGAGGCGGAGCGTGAGGCTCTGGCGGCAGAAATTGAGGCTTCCGAGGTGAAGCTTGTCATGGATGTGGGCTTTGATGAGCCGTCGTCGGAGCTTGCGCTGCGCCACGCAAGGCGTTATCCGTGGTGCTATGCGGTGATAGGCATGCATCCGCACGACTCCAAGCTGATGAACGAGGCTATGCTGGAGAAATTCCGCATTATGGCACAGAACGAGCCGAGGGTGAGAGCGATAGGTGAGATAGGACTGGATTTTCACTATGAGCTGTCACCGAGAGATGTGCAAAGACATTGGTTCAGGCTGCAGATAAGGCTGGCAAATGAGCTGAGGCTGCCGATAGTGGTTCATTCCAGAGATGCGGATCAAGAGGTGTTTGATATACTGAAGGAGGAGGGCGCATTTTCGGAGGAGCGCAGGTCGTGGTTTCCGCAGCGTCCGGCGCCGACTGCCCCGTCTGAGTTTGATGTGATGGGGGCAGGCGGCAGGGTGCGTGAGCACCGCACAGTCAGCTTTGCTGACTGTGCGCCGGACGCGCGTGTTGACATTCACTGCTTCAGCGGAAGCAGAGAGCTGGCAATAGAATATGTGAAAGCGGGCGCAAGCCTCGGGGTTGACGGGCCGCTTACCTATAAAAATAACAAGAAAACGATACAGGTGGTTGAAGCAATTCCGCTTGAGTTTCTGATGACGGAAACAGATGCGCCATACCTTACACCGGTGCCCTTCCGAGGCAAGCCGAACAAAAGCCCGTATGTAGAGCATGTGGTACGCAAAATCGCAGAAATCAAGGGCATAAGCTACGAAGAAGCGGCAGCCGTAACCTACGAAAACGGAAAACGCTTTTTTGGACTGTAAGCGTATGCGGAGCAGAGCCCCGCATTTACGAGAAAAAGCCGAGAACAGTGAAAAATCTCTCTTTTGCAGGGAGATTTTTTTATATTGCCTCTCCTTGGATCTCAAGGAGAGCCAATGATGGTAAAATTCTCTGTATGCGGAAATTACATTTCGACATTATTCGGGGCGGCACTGTGGTAAAATGACGGTATTATATCAAATGCCGCAGGCGCAGAGCTTGTCGGAATATATCGGGAAAGGCAGGAAGGATAGTGGCAAACGGGGAAATGGAAGGTAAAGAGAAGATGAATGCCGGGGCAAAGCCAAGAGAGGATTTGCCGCTTAGGATCAGCATAGGCTATGCTGCCGCCGCCGCACAGGAAATTTGCGGTGATACCGCAATTTCCTGTGGGCTGCCTGACGGCAGCCTCGCCCTTATCCTCTCAGACGGAATGGGACGGGGGATAAGGGCGGCGGCGGACAGCCGAAGGCTCGCTCGACGTATGCGCAAAAATCTGAAGGACGGGATGAGACCTGCAGCCGCAATAAAGGAAGCAAACCGCTTTATGCTCAAGTCCGCACGAGGCGGCAGCACACAGCGAATGCAAGAGACAAGCGAGCAGGAAAGCTTTGCCACCCTTGACCTTTTGATAATAGACCGAAACGACGGCAAAGCAAAATTCTATAAGATGGGCGCCGCCACCTCATTTTTGATAAGAAACGGAGAGGTCAGAGAATTTGAAAGGGCGGCGCTTCCGATAGGAATAATCCCAGGACTCCGAACGGGACAGATAGCGTACAGACTGCGAGAGGGAGATACCCTTGTGATGGTCTCCGACGGCATTATCGAGGCCGACAGCAGAGACCCTGCAGGGCGCTGGCTGCCCGAGCTTTTGGGAGAGCTGTTTTCATCAGAGGAGTCAAAGCACTCAGCTGCGGCACTGTCCGCAAGACAGCTTGCCGCAGCCATAATGCGGGAGGCAGCATCACATTGCAGGACTGCCGAGGGGGACGACAGGACGGTTGCCGTAGTTAAAATTATGCCAAAGCCCCGGAAAAAGCCCTCGTAGCCGGCGATTTTATACAAAACACACAAATTGCTAAAAAAGATTACATAGCAAAACAGCTTTTAATATGATAAAATGAGGTATAATATCAGCAAACACAAACGAATCACAGCAGGAGGAGCGAGGCGAAGATGACCTCAAAAATCACAGCAGCAGTAAAGACGAGGATCAAAGCAGCAATAAAAGAACACGAGCTGTTTGAAAACGATATGCACATTGTTTTGGGTCTTTCCGGAGGGCCCGATTCGGTGTGCCTTTTTGATGTGCTCTGCGAGCTTGCAGAGGAGCAAGGGCTGAAAATACATCCGGTACACGTAAATCACAAATTCCGCCCGGGAGCTGCCGAGGCAGATCAGGAATACGTAGAGGAGCTATGCAGGCAGAGAGGTTGGCAGTGTGAGAGCTTTGTCTGCGACTGCGCCCGAATAGCAGAGGCAGAGGGCTTGACCTCAGAGGAGGCAGGAAGAAAGGCACGCTACGAGGCATTTGTAAAGACCGCCCAAAAAGCAGCCTGCGAAAACGGAGTCTCCGCAGAGAAGGTCGTGATAGCCGTGGCACAGAATGCAAACGACCAGGCAGAGACGATACTGTTTCGTATGCTCAGAGGCAGCGGAATCGACGGACTGGCAGGAATCGCATATAAACGATACGAAAAAGGCTATGCGGTGGTAAGACCACTGCTGGATGTCAGCCGAGATGAGATAGAAAAATACTGCGAGGAGAAAAATTTGTCCCCGAGAAGGGATCATACCAACGAGGAAAGCATATACACACGCAACAGGATACGACTCGAGCTGCTGCCGCTGCTTGCGGAAGCCTTCAACCCGAATATAATCGAGACGGTAAACAGACTCGGAAAAAACGCAGCCTGTGACAAGGATTTTCTGTATGCAGAGGCAAGAGCCGCATACGAGAGGCTGCGCTGTCCAAGGAGGTATGCAAGCGCAGAGCCGGCGTCAGAGCCTACAGAGGTTTATGCGGCAGAGCTATCCGAGCTTCACAGGGCAATCAGAATCAGGATATATCATATCATCATGGAGGAGCTGGGTATGCGCGAGAATATAACGCAGGGGCAGCTCGAAGCCATCGAAGGGGTGCTCTTTTCGGAAAGCCCGTCCGCAGTCTGCGAGCTTGCCGACGGCTATCGAGTGAGCGCAATGTATGACAGGCTCGCATTTTACAAGGTACACACAGACGTGACTGCAGGCAAGAGCAAATATCGGCTGCGCAGACTCAGTATAGGCGAGCTTGCAGAGCTGAAGGCTGCTGCAGAGAGGGAGCCGGAGAGGCTTTTCGGAGCTTTTTTGCTGCCGAGCAGCGAGGCAGAAGCCGTTTGTGTACGCAAACGCCGCGACGGAGATGTCCTTGCCGTGCGCATCCGCAACGCAGAGGGGAAAAGCGAAATACACACAAAAAAGCTGCAGGATTTCTTTGTGGATGTCAAGCTGCCAAAGCTGTACCGAGATGAGGTCGAGCTGCTCACATACGGAAGTCGGGTGCTGTGGGTGCTGCCGTCAGAGCACTACAGCGACAGCAGACTGCGCAAAAAGGGAAGATTTTCGGCGGCGTTTTCCCTGCCAAAGGAGCTTATTGCCGGGACGACAGAGAGCATCGAGAGCAAGCAGGAGCCGCTGAGTGAGGATAAAACAATATTAGTCCTTGAAATTTTATAATTTTTGTGATAAAATATAAAAGAATCTTTGTGATGATTAACAAACGATTACAGAAAAAGAAAGGGGAAAAAAGTGAAAAAATTCTCAAAAAATCTTACCATATATATAGTTGTGTTTGCCCTCGTGCTTTCATTTGCATATTTCTGCAAGGATTTGATGGCCGCAGAGCAGATCGCAATGAAGGAGGTATCCTTCTCACAATTCACCGAGATGCTTCGTGAGGAGAAAATCAGTGAAATCTCCATTGAGGGCACCAAGCTGACAGGCAAGGTGAGCAAGCAGTCGGTGATATATTCCTATGCACCGTCGGTAATTGAGATAAGCTGGTTGGAGGATGCGTATATCTTTGACCAGATGGAAAAGGGCATAATCAAGACGGTATCCAGCCCGAAGCCGAACACAAGCTCGTGGCTTCTGTCGATGATACCGAATCTGCTGCTCATAGGCGTGATGGTATTTTTGTTCTATTATATGATGAACCAGGGCGGAAACGGCAAGGCGTTTCAGTTCGGCAAGTCCAGAGCGAAGATGATAAAAAACGACAAGAAGGTCACCTTTGCCGATGTTGCCGGACTTGAGGAGGAAAAACAGGAGCTTTCGGAAATTGTAGACTTTCTGAAGGATCCGCGCAAGTACAAGGAGCTCGGAGCAAGAATACCAAAGGGCATACTGCTTGTCGGGCCTCCGGGAACGGGCAAAACCTACATTTCAAAGGCGACGGCAGGAGAAGCCGGAGTTCCGTTTTTCACAATAAGCGGCTCGGATTTCGTTGAAATGTTTGTCGGTGTCGGTGCTTCCAGAGTAAGAGATTTGTTTGAACAGGCGAAGAAGAACGCGCCTTGTATAATTTTTATAGACGAGATAGATGCAGTCGGACGAAAGAGAGGCGCAGGCATAGGCGGCGGTCACGACGAAAGAGAGCAGACCCTCAATCAGCTCCTGGTAGAGATGGATGGATTTGCGGAAAACTCCGGAATCATCATTCTGGCGGCTACCAACCGCCCGGACATACTCGACCCGGCCCTGCTCAGACCGGGCAGATTTGACAGACAGGTGGTTATCGGCATTCCGGACGTAAAGGGACGTGAGGAGATCATCAAGGTTCACGCAAAGAACAAGCCGCTTGCAGACGATGTAACACCAAGGATTTTGGCGAGAAGGACTATGGGCTCCACGCCTGCGGATCTTGAGAACATCTTGAACGAGGCAGCACTCATAACGGCTCGCAGAAACGGAAGATTTATCCGCATGGAGGAAATAGAGGAAGCAATCAGAAAGGTACAGATGGGGCCGGCAAAGAAATCCAAGGTCGTTTCGGACGAGGAAAAGAGACTTACGGCATATCACGAGGCAGGTCATGCAATCGTTGCAAGAACCTTGCCAAAGCATATGCCGATACACGAGGTTACGATCATTCCGAGAGGACGTGCGGGCGGATATACCATGTACCTGCCGGAGGATGACAAGCTCTTTGATACAAAGGGCTCGATGTACAATCATATCGTATCCTGCATGGGCGGTCGTGTAGCCGAAAAGCTCAAGCTTGACGATATTTCCATAGGTGCCTCCGGAGATATCAAGCAGGCTACCTCGATAGCCCGCGAGATGGTGACAAAGTACGGCTTCAGCGACAAGCTGGGTGCTGTAAACTACGGCGGCGACGATGAGGTTTTCCTTGGCAACGATTTTACTGCGCACAAGAATTATTCCGAAAATACTGCACGGGAAATTGATGATGAGATCAAGCGCATAATAGACGAGGCATATGAGGAGGCTATGCGCATTTTGACAGAGCACGATGCCACTCTTGAAAATGTCGCAAAGGCATTGCTTCTGGTGGAAACGATTGACGGAGAGCAATTTGAAAAGCTCTACAGCGGTGAGCTCACGGCTGACGACCTCAAGGAATCGGTTGACAGAGCCGACGAGCAAAAGAAGGCACAAAATGAGCGAGAAGCCAAGGAGAGAGAGGAGCTTCGCCTGGAGGAGGAGCGCAGACTCATGGAGGAGCTGCAAAAATATGATTCGGATTATTTAGCCGAGGAGGAGTCTCAGACTGAGTCCGACGACCCAAAGAAAGAAGAGGAAAAGGATGAAACTAACAGTTAAGGATTGTTTACAGCTTGAGTCGTTCAGAAAATGTATCGTTGTTGCCGGAGAGAAGAATGTGGACAACAGGATAAAAGCAGTATCGGTGATGGATGCGGCTACCCCTGCGGAGGCACGTGCCTGCAACGGAAATCGCGATACTATGGTTCTGACGACCTTTGCGGGCATGAAGAACGATGTGCGATCGCAGTGCGATTCCATAGCTCAGCTTGCAGAGGCAGGAGTGCCGGCGATAGTGGTTTTCCAAAGAGAAAAAGCAAAATCAGTGGATAAGGCTGTGGTGGCCGCTGCCGACGAAGCAGGAATGCCGCTTCTCATCATGGCAGACGGCGAGGGTATGGACTATTCCAAGCTGATTGAGGAAGTGATGGAGCGTGTGTTGTACGGCAACAATTTCAAAAACAGTCTGATTAACAATACAATTTTCCACCTGTTGAATTTTGAAAAATACTCCAGCTTTCAAAATGCTCTGCACGAGGCAGCGATCAACAACGAGTTTCAGGTGATGCTGCTCAGCGAGGATTTTAACCCTGTATTTTTGGTTGAAACCAGGCATCAGGCGACGGTAAACGACCTTATACACCGCGGCAGGGAGGTCGCTCTCAATCCCGGGAATCTGTATAATCTGATAGAGGTAAACGGAGTTTTGACCTACTGGGGTATGCTGCAGCTAAACAACGAAAGATACTATTTGATAATCGTGGACAACAACGATAATTATTCGGCAGGTGAGATAACAAAGCTGGCCGAGATTATCGAGCTTGCCATGGGTATGTGGAAATTTACACCGGAGAGGGATGCCAAGGCGGAGCTTGTCAAGGCTCTTATGAGAGGCAACAAAAGCTTGGCGTATTCGCTTCGAGAGGAGGCAGGCATAAAGGCATCGGATATTCTTTCGGTCTTTTATGCCAGAGGAATAGGAAACAGCCAGGCTGATGCGGTGATAGACAGCTTTATCAGAGAGGGTCTGTTGGATATAATCAAAATAACCGAGGACGAGGAGAGCTATGCTATTTTGCTCCGCGGAGACAGACTCACGGAGGATGAGGAAAACTCGGAGATGAGTGTATGTGTCAAGCTTTTTGATGACCTAAAGGAAAATAAAAATGTTCGGATTTTCCACGTCACGGGAATTGACAGGATCGAGGGTGCAGGAGACGGCTTCAGACTTATCGGTGAGACCTGGGCGTTTGTGGAGAGCATTTTCCCTTACAAGCGTGTTTTCTCAAAGTATGAGCTTGCACTGGTGAGCAACTGTATCAATATTCAGGTGCAGGGCGGCAATCTCAGGAAAAATTATGTTGACCTTTTGGAGCCGTTCCGCCGAGACGGTGATAACAAATCAAGACAACTGCTCGAGACCTTGGAGACCTTTGCACTGGATGCCGGAATGAACAGCGGCAAAACGGCTGAGTTTATGGGGATACATACGAACACGGTACAGTACAGACTGAAGAAGATAAACGATATCCTGGGTGCTGAGATTACAGGTAATCGTGTGATTCCGGGGCTGACTATAGCCTTGGCGCTGCAGAGGATGGAAAATGCAAAGAAATAAGCCGAGAATCGGTAATATTGAATTGGAGAGCCCTTTTTTGCTGGCACCGCTTGCAGGGATTACGGATGGCTCCTTTCGCCGCATATGCCGCGAGCTGGGAGCCGCAATGGTCTATTCGGAGATGGTCAGTGCAAAGGGACTTTGGTATAAGGATAAAAATACAGGCAAGCTCCTCGAAATTCTAGACGGTGAGGAGCCTGTGGCTTATCAGCTCTTTGGCAGTGAGCCGGAAATCATGGCTTTTGCGGCCGAAAAACTGGAGCGTAATACAAATGCGCTGATAGATATTAACATGGGCTGCCCTGTTCCCAAGGTCGTAAAAAACGGGGAAGGCTCTGCACTTATGAAAAATCCGCAGCTCGTGTTCGATATAGTTGAAGCGACGGTGAAGCATACGGCTAAGCCCGTCACCGTCAAGCTCAGGGCAGGCTGGGACAGCAGCTCGGTCAATGCCGTCGAGGTGGCGCGCGCCGCAGCGGCAGCCGGTGCTGCCGCTGTTGCGGTCCACGGGCGCACCCGAGAGCAGTTCTACAGCGGGTGCGCGGACCGCACGGTCATCGCCGCCGTGAAGCAGGCAGTGGACATTCCCGTAGTCGGAAACGGCGACGTGACCGACGGCGCGTCCGCCCTCAGAATGCTGCACGAGACAGGCTGCGATTTTGTAATGATAGGCAGGGGGGCTTTGGGTAACCCCTGGCTTTTCCGCGAGCTGAATGCAGTATGGGAAAGCGTGGGCGGCAATTCCGACAGCACGGAGGCTCTCAAGCTTATGAACGGCAGCGAGGGCTTTGTAATAACGCCACCGCCCACTATAGATGAGCGAAAAGAAATGATGCTCAGGCATTTCCGAGATGTGATGACACTAAAGGGTGAATATTCAGCCGTGCGCGAGATGCGCAAGCACGTCGGCTGGTACCTCAAGGGTATGCCGGGCTCTGCAGCATTCCGCGGCAGGATAAACAGGATAGACAATGCCGCAGAGCTTGAGTCAGCCATCCAAAATATTTAGCATATTTAGCACCGAGCATAACAGCTCCGGCGAAAAAGGTGCTAGAATGAGCATATCAGACGATGCAAGGGCTATCGTCACACCTTATTTTACTGAAAGGAGAAAATTGAAAAATGAAGAAGCGAATTGCGATACTGCTGTGTTTGCTGCTCGTGTTTACGATGATACCAAGCACGGCACTGGCAGAGGGCGGTGATATAGGAGAAGCTCCTGCAAATACAGTGCCGTCACCCACAGAGCAGAATCCGGACGGACTTATAGTATGGTGGAAAGAGGCTTGGATTGGCGGCGGCGAGCTCGCGATAGAAGAAGGCTGCGGCTACAGCTTGCCGGCTCGTCTTGACAAAAAAAGAAATAGCCGAAAATGGATTTTGGTATGAAGTAGCCACTGATAATAACATTTGCATGGCAGGATTTTCACCTGATAATCAGGTATTAGAGTTTTATCTAAGTGCGAATGCGGTAGTCGGCGACAAATGTACCGTAACGGTTCTGTACGGTGACGAGGCTGCTCCGAAAAAGGCAGAATTTACTGTCATAGTAACACCGAGCGTCAGCCTAAAGCTTACGGACAACACAATAATAAAGCCAAACGGAAAAATCAGAGGATATGAAAGCGTGACCGCAGCGCTTATGCTCGGAGATACACCGATCACGAGCGGATACTCGATCGGGCAAAAGGGTATAAACGCTGTATACTCACTTATCGACAACAGAGACGGTACGATTACAATCACAACGATAGGAAAAGGCAGCAACGAATTTTCTGTGAGCTATGGCGGAAAGACATATTCCTACACCTGGGTCGGCACGGAAATAGGCAGCTCTGCACAGACACAGACCTACAGCTTGAGCATATATGGTAAGACGAAAAATGCAGGTGAAACCTTCTATTTCAATACAGACAATATATCTGACATTGCTTTGCAGTTGAACGGCTCGTCCTATACATCAAATTACGAAATTGAACTGAACCCAGATTATATTGACACTGAGGACGAACCGGAGCAAGGTAAGCAAGCACAAATAACAGAACGCGATGGCAAATATACACTCAGTACAGGCTCGTACATAGGTAGATATGAGTTGATCATTAGAATAAGTGCAGAAAATAATATCAAAGCGGAAATACCGTTCTATATCCAGGTATCTGAGCCAACGGAATATGTGCTTCAGTTTTACAATATCGAAAAGGTAAATGGCTATTGGGAGAATACCGGCTTTGCGACCTTCGGAGTATTCAAGAGCTACAGCCGGACTATAGATACAAAGTTTGTCGTGACAGATCAAAATATGAGGCTCGTTGACGACGAACTTTTTGTCGGGGGCGTTTCGGAGGCGAAGAACTGGAGAGTGCAATACTGGGATCCGTTTGCCGATAATGGCTCGGGAAATTATGTTCAGGTGAAGGATGAAGAAAACCCATTCAGCTTTGGCGGGATCAAAGATGGAGAAAATAGTGATGAAAATATGGTCAGGATTTCCTATGACCCGAGCAAGGACAGACACGGCCCGATATACAGCGTGGAATATGTCGGTGATGATCCATATCTTAACACTAGTGATGTGAATATAGAAAATGTATCCTGTAATGTTCTTCTCTATACCAGAAGAATGGCAGACATTTTCGACTGGAAGGGTGATAAGCACGGACACGACGGGCATCACCATTATTATCACGCATACCTAAAAATGCATTGTGGTATGATGCAAGCAGGCTTCATAGATGATAACGGCTCGATAAACAACGAGGACTGCGACGTTAGGAGCACATCCGTCGAGCTTAAACACGATATGTTCGGAACGAATGATAACGAAATAAACGCAAGCAGCACCGATGCAAGGCTTGATGTCATTACCGACCTTGCAAGCATAAGCTTAGATAACGAAGTCCTCAAAAAGATAGAAAATGCGAGCCAAAACGATGATTCTGTCACCCTCGATGTTGTCAAGCTTGAGGACGAGGACAAGGACTCCGCTACATATACAAATATGGGCTTAAAGAGCTATGAGCTTGTCCTTGATTTTAGTCTCAGCTCGGGTCAGAACGCGCTCATACCGGCAGCAAGTGCCGAAAGCAACGGCAAGGTGACGGTAAAGCTTGAATATACAGCTAAGGATGCATCAAAAACGCCAAAGGTATATTATATCGACCAAGACGGCAAAAAAACAGAGCTTGAGTGTACATATGAAAACGGAACTATTAGCTTCGACACCAAGCACTTCTCTGTTTTTGCAGTGGAAGAGGTAGCCGAAACAGATTCCGGCACAGGCGGCACAGGCACAGGCGGTTCGGGCACGACAGGTGGTTCGGGCACGACAGGCGGCTCCGGTTCGGGCGGCGGCGCTGCAATAGGCGCAG
>CAZQSP010000027.1:0-11322 GCA_964596085.1 uncultured Oscillospiraceae bacterium | reverse complement strand
TTGAACAGGTGCAGGATAGGCGCGGACAGTGGTACTACTACAGCGCGGTTGCCAACTACAAGGTCGGCAACAATGCGATTGCACTCGACCACGCAAGGACGGCATGTGCTTTCGAGCCGGATAATGTATACTATAATTCGCTCTTGAACCGGCTCCGGGGCGGCGAAAACAGATATCAGCAGAGAAGTGCGAGCTACGGCGGCAATCCGTCGATGCAGAGCAGCAATTATTGCGGACAGGTAATCGCTACGATGGCGTGTATGAGCCTTTGCTGCGGAGGCGGCGGCTTTGGTATGCCGCTGATATGCTGTATATAGATATAGGCACTCTCTTGTTTTTTTACTCAATTACTTTTTGTACGAAAAAGCTCCCTTCGGCGTGAGGGGAGCTTTTAATGCTATATTTTGCTTATCTTGCTGATGAACAGAAGCCGAGTGCAAGCACAGCCTATATTGCCGCAAGCAGTGCCTCTACATCCTCATCGGTGGAGCCCCAGCCGATAACAAGACGGATAACCGAGCGTGCTTCGTCATAAGGACACCAGGTATAGAAGAAGAAATTCTTTTCAAGCTCGGCTATCTTTTCGTTTTCCATAATTACAAAGACTTGATTTGTCTGATGCGGCAGCCAAAGCTCATAGCCGGCTGCGGTCACACCCTCAGCAAGCTTGATAGCCAGCTCGTTTTCCTTGCGGCCTATCTGATAGTAGAGTGAGTCCTCTCCGCCCTCGAGCAGGGCACGCATCTGCACGGAAATAAGTCTGGTCTTTGCAAACAGTGCGCAGGCTCTTTTGATCATATATTTGAAGTGATCGTTGATGCGCTCATCCATCAGAATGAGTGCTTCGCCGAACAAGGCACCCACCTTGGTACCGCCTATATAGAAGGCATCAACCAAATCAGCTATTTCTTTGAGGCTGAGATCGTTCGTAGGCCAGGTGAGAGCTGTTCCCAAGCGCGCACCGTCCATATACAGGATGAGGTCGTGCTTCCTGCAGCATTCGCTGAGTGCGCTGAGCTCAGCCTTGGTGTAAAGTCCGCCGTTTTCTGTCGGGTGAGTGATGTACACCATTTTCGGAATCACGGTATGCTCGTCCTCGTGATGCAGCAGAACCTTTTCCACGTCTGCCGGTCGAAGCTTGCCGTCCTCGGTCGGAGCTGCGAAAACTCTGTGACCTGTTGCCTCGACAGAGCCTGTCTCGTGAACATAGATATGACCTGAAGCTGCGGAAATAACACCCTCATAAGGGCGGAGTGCAGCGGCAATGGTAACGGTATTGGTCGGAGTACCGCCTGCCATAAAGTAAATGTGAGCATCAGGCTTGCCTATCATTGTGCGAATCATATCCGCAGCCTCTTCCGAGAATTTGTCGTCTCCGTAGCCGTCGGTATGCTCTGTGTTTGTAGCCATAAGTGCTTCCATAATCTTGGGATGGCCGCCCAAGCTGTAGTCGCTTCTGAAGAATATCATCGTAAAACCTTCCTTAATATAAGATGGAACAAGCATAACACAAAGCCGGGGGTTTTGCAAGGAAAATCCGCTTGATACGGTAGCAGAGCCGACGTGCTTGGAGGTCGAGCAGGGCAGCCCGAGGCAGTGCAGTCCTTATGCCTCGGGCTGTATCGCCGCAAGCTCGAATTGCGGCGTACGCAGGAAACGCCCCAGACCATACAGGCTTTCCTGCTTGCCCTGCTCCACGGTAGAGCTGCGCTGATACGAGGTCACCGACATTTTGATCCCGACCTCGACAAGGACACTGTCGCCACTTTTATCTTGAGGATAAGCACCGTAGGGCCAAGCAAAGAGCAGCGGGGCAGACCCGGTCACTGCCTCGATTTTTGCCTGATTGAGAGCCAGATCCTCAGTCAGAAGCCGTTGATAAGCCTCAGTGCCTTCGCCGCTTTTTCTGTCGGCACCCTTGCGGCCGTTCTCGATTCGATGCAGATCGTAGGTATGATTTCCAAATTCAACAAGTCCGGATTTTGCCATCACCGCAACCTCACCCCACGAGAGGCTACAGCTTTTCGGAACGCGGTAGATATCATCCGAGGCTATATCAGAATCGACACCGATCAGCGATATTACCGCCTTCATATTATATTTTTCCAGCAGGGGAAAGGCATAGCTGTAGTTGTTGCAGTACCCGTCATCAAAGGTCAGAAGAATAGGCTTTGTGGGTAGCTGCGTTCCGTTTTCGACATAGTCTATCACCTGGCTTGGCAGAATACCGGTATAGCCCTGTTTTTTGTACCATTTCAAGTCCTCCTCAAAGCGCGCCTTGCTTATAAAATATTCGCTTTCGCCGCTTTCGTCCTCTGATATACCGTGATACATCACAATGGGAAGCTCGAGCTCAGAACGTGAGTCGGAGGGAAAGGGAGAGCGTACATCAATGGGTACGACAAGACCGCTTTCCGGAAATGAGGCGATACAAAGGCAAAGCTGAAGCAGTGCAGCCGAACACAGGAACAGAAGGATCAAAATCAGTGGCAAGCTTTTTTTACTCATAAAGTCTCCTTAGACAGATTTGTAAATAATAAAGTCTATTCGCACGCGTCGGACTTTATGTATATACCGCAGAGCAGCGGCATGAGATTTTTGCACGGATACGATATTGTTTTATACGGTCTGACTGTGGTACAATAGGGTCAGCACAGCAAAACCCGAAAAAGGGAGAGAGGACAGAGTATATATGAAAGCAGCATTTCACACCTTGGGCTGCAAGGTAAATCAGTATGAGACGGAGGCGATGAAGGAGCAGTTTGCCGCTGCCGGCTATGAGATAACGGATGAGGAGGCCGCTGCCGATGTGTATATAATCAACAGCTGCACGGTTACGAATCTTGCTGACAGAAAATCACGTCAGTATATTCGTCGAATGAAAAAACAGTGTCCCGAGGCGGTGGTTGCGGTCACAGGCTGCTATGCGCAGGTCAGCCCCGAGGAGCTTGAGGCGCTGCCGGAGGTGGATATCGTGGCGGGCACGGGAGAAAAAAACAATCTGCTTGCCTATGTAACGGAGTATCTCGAAAATCGCCGCAGACAAAGGCATATTTTGGACTATGACTCACTCACGGAGTATCGCGACAGGGGAATCATCACATCAATGGATTCCAGAACAAGAGCCTACGTCAAGATACAGGAGGGCTGCAACAGATTCTGCTCATACTGCCTTATCCCCTTTGCCAGGGGTCCGGTCAGAAGCCGCAGCCCCGAGGAAATACTCGAGGAGGTAAGGGCACTTCTCGACCAAGGCTTCAAGGAAATAGTCCTGACGGGCATAAACACCGCACTTTATGCCGCTGAGGAGAATTTTGCTTATTCGCTCACGGAAGAAGAAGGAGCGGATGGAATAAGCGGCATTGAAATCATCATAAGCAGGCTCAACAGGCTTGACGGAGATTTTCGCATCAGGCTCAGTTCACTTGAGCCCACGGTCGTTAACGCTGAGTATGTAAAAAGGCTCTTGCGCTACGACAAGCTTTGCCCGCATCTGCACCTTTCGATACAGAGCGGCAGCGATGCTGTTATTGCTGCGATGAACAGGCATTATACGCGAGCCGACTATCTGAGGATCATAGACGTCTTGAAGGAATTTGACAGACACTACGGAGTGACCACAGACATAATATGCGGCTTCCCGGGCGAAAGCGAAGCGGATTTTGAGGATAGTCTCAAAATAATCGAGGAAGCGGAATTTTTGAAGGTTCACGCATTTAGATTTTCGCGGCGCAGAGGCACGGCGGCGTATGATATGGATAAGCAGATAGACGGACAGAGCAAGAGTCGCAGGGTAAACGCTTTGTTGGAAAAGGCTGAGACGGTAACACACAGCTTTCTTGATGGCTCAATCGGAGAAATCAGAACGGTTCTGTTTGAACAGACAGAGGGAGCTGAGCTTCTCAGCGGATATACGGAAAATTATATCAAGGTATATGCCGCAGCAGGCGAGGAAAAGCTGAACAGCTTTCAAAGGGTAAAACTGCTGAGCAAATATAAGGACGGAATGAAAGGAGAAATAATATAATGTCAGATTGTGTATTTTGTATGATTGCAAACCATGAGATCCCATCCACCATAGTGTATGAGGATGATAAAATCATTGCCTTTGAGGATTTGGATCCGCAGGGTCCCGTGCATCTGCTTGTTATACCGAAAAAGCATATATGCTGCCTCGATGACGTGAAGCCGGAGGATCACGAGCTTATGGGGCATATTATGTGTAAGCTCGGAGAGATTGCGAAAAGCCGCGGGCTCACCAACGGATACCGCGTAGTAAGCAATAACGGAGACGATGCGTTCCAAACCGTAAAGCATCTACACTTCCATATAATCGGCGGAAAGCCGATGGGCTGGCCGCCGTTCCCACCTGAAGAACAATAGACTGACTATGCTATATATCGGTGCTGTCCAATAGGAGCTCACAAGCGGACAGAATACGTCCGTATCGAACATTCTGTGAATCAATGCAAAAAAGCGGGAAATGTTAGGATAGAAATGAGAGAAAAATGATAGTTTGAGCGAGGGGAAAATGAGAAAAGAGCTGAAAGCACTTCAAAAAAAGATGGAAGAAAAGGGGATTGATGCATATATTGTACCGACAACGGATTTTCACGGCTCGGAATATGTGCACGAGCATTTCAAATGCCGAGAATATGTGTCCGGTTTTACGGGCTCGGCAGGAACGCTCGCCGTTACGAAAGGGGCAGCGGCATTGTGGACGGACGGCAGGTATTTTTTGCAGGCGGCAGAGCAGCTTGCAGGCAGCGGCATAGAGCTTATGCGCGAGGGAGAGCCGGCGGTGCCCGAGCTGACTGAGTGGCTGGAGCTTATGCGCGAGTCGGAAACCCGAGCTGCGGATCAAACGCAGGCGGCAGAATGGATTGTCGGCTTTGACGGTCGAGTGGTCGGCAGGGCATTTGCGGAAAGGCTTTCTGCGCGCTTTGCCATAGAAAGCAGCTATGACCTTGTGGGGGAAATATGGGAAAGCAGGCCTGAGCTAAACGGCGGCGATATATATGCGCTGCCGATATCCGTAACGGGAGAAAGCAGTGCGGATAAGCTTATGCGCATTCGCAAAAGCATGGCAGAGGCAGGTGCGGACTGCCTGCTCATAAGCTCGCCGGAGGAAAGCGCATGGCTTTTCAACCTGCGCGGCAGTGACATAGCGCATACGCCTGTTTTTTATGCCTTTACGCTGATATTACCGCACGGAATCAGAGTTTATCTGCTGAACGTGAGCGAGAGGGCCAAATCGCTCTTTGGCGATATAAAGCCTGCAGGCGATGAGGCCTCGCATCGTGAGGGCAGGGAGAGTATTGAAACAAGACCGTATCTTGAAATCTTCTCCGACTTGAAAAAGCTCGGAGGACTTAGCCTTATGCTGGACGAAAACTCGGTGAGCTACGGTCTTGCAGAGGCAGCAGCGAGCGGCAGCCCAAAAATCCTTTGCGCAGCTCCGGCAGCCATGATGAAGGCCGTAAAAAACGAGGCAGAGCTTTCTTCAAGCCGAAACGCACATATAAGAGACGGTGCGGCACTTACGGAATTTATATACAGACTGAAGCTTGAGCTGAAAGGACAGGCTGAGGACGAAGGGCTGACGGAGAGAGCGTCGCAGAAAAGACCGCTTACGGAGCTGGCAGCCTCTGAGCTGCTTTGGGAGGAGAGAAAAAAGCAGGGGGCGCTTGACACGAGCTTCGATACGATAGTCGCATACGGCGAGCACGGGGCAATCATACACTATGAGCCTACGGAGAAAAGCGATGTGCCGCTGAAAAACGAAGGCTTTCTTCTACTTGATTCCGGCGGACAGTACGCCGACGGCACGACCGACATAAGCAGAACGCTTGCCCTGGGTTCGATAAGCGAGGAAATGAAACGCTGCTATACCGCAGTGCTCAAATCGCATATTGCACTTGCAACGGCGGTTTTTGACGAAAAAACCACGGGTGCAGAGCTGGATGCGCTGGCACGCGGGCCGCTGCGAGACAGAGGCATGGACTATAAGCACGGCACGGGACACGGTGTGGGTCATATACTGGCGGTACACGAGGGACCGAACACCATAAGTCCGAGAGGGATAAACAGCCACATCACGGCAGGTATGATCACGAGTAACGAGCCGGGGGTGTACTTCGAGGGCAAATTCGGCATCAGACTTGAGAACGAGATGCTTTGTGTCGAGCTCGGAGCCCCGGCAGGAAGAGCTTCGGTGCAGGCGGAAGGCAGAGAGAGACGCAAATTTGCTTTCGAGACGATATCCTTCTGCCCCTTTGAGCGAAGCGCGATAGAGATTGAAATGCTTACAGAGAAGGAAAGGCTATGGCTGAACGGCTATCACGAGGAGGTGTACAAAAGGCTTTCACCGTTACTGGCTTCAGAGACTCAGAAATGGCTTGCGGGGGAGACAGCGCCGCTATGAAAAGTGCATACGGCGGGCTTGTGAAAAAACCCACAAACGACCCAAAAACGAATCAAAAGAGAGCCGAAAAAGCCATTTTTGATTTATTCTACTGCAATATCCACTTAAAAAGGCCTGTATTCTGAGGTTTTTCACTCGATGCGAAACTGGCACAGATTTTGCATAAATATTTGTGTAGGAGTTGTATCAAGCTTAACTCGAGTACAGAGTGCCCGAGGGAGATAACCGGGAGGAGACAAAATGAAAGAAAAAGCACTGCAATACTTTGAGCAGGTCAAAAGGATTTATGCTGAGGCAAGACCGAATTCCTTGAGATTACACAAGGAGGCGTGCAAATATCTTCCGGGGGGAGATACGAGAACGGCGACATTTTTCCTTCCCTTTCCAAACTTCATCAAACGCGGCGAGGGTGCCTATATGTATGATGAGGATGGCTTCAAGCTCTTGGATTTTCAGAATAATTATACGTCGCTCATACACGGACACGCCCATGCGGAGACCGTAGAGGCGGTAAGAGAGCAGATTGCAAGGGGAAGTGCGTATACGGCACCCTTTGAAAAGCAGATTGAGCTTTCGGAGCTTTTGACGGAACGCTTTCCGAGCGTGGATATGATCAGGTATACCAACTCGGGAACAGAGGCAAATATGCACGCACTGCGAATCGCAAGAGCGTATACGGGAAAGGCGAAGATAATCAAGACCGAGGGCGGCTACCACGGCACGACAGATGTTTTTGAGGCAAGTGTAGACCCGAACATAAAGAAGGCCGGAACACTCGACCGGATCAAGGTTATTCCGGAGAGCCGGGGCGTTTCGGAAAACGCACTCAAGGATGTACTGGTTGTTCCGTTTAACGATATCGAACGCACACGCAGGATGGTTGAGGAGCATCACGCAGAAGTTGCCTGCATAATTATTGAACCGATTATGGGCTCGGCAGGACAGATTACACCGGATATCGAATATCTGAGGTTTTTAAGAGAGATAACGACAGAGTATAATATTGTTTTAATATTTGACGAGGTGGTGACCGGCAGACTTTCGCTCGGCGGGGCACAAAAGCACTACGGCGTTACACCGGATATCACGACCATGGGCAAAATCATCGGAGGCGGCACTCCTGTGGGAGCCTTCGGAGGCAAGCGTGAAATCATGCAGATGTACGATCCGCGCGAAAAGAAGATGTACCATTCGGGAACCTTCAACGGAAATGCCGTAACCATGGCTGCCGGACTTGCGACAATGAGGGCTTACGATCAGGCTGCCGTAGATTATGTAAATGCTTTGGGAACTGAGTTCAAAAACGGTGTTTTGAAGATATATGACAAGCTCGGTCTGAATATGCAGATCAGCGGTGAGGGCTCGATTTACAACATACTGTTCACCGACAAAAAGGTTAAGAACTACCGTGACGTAGCATCGGCACACGAGGAATTGAACAAGGTGCTGTATATGTCACTGCTGACAAAGGGTGTATTTGATGCCGAGAGAGGAATGTTCTGTATGTCCACCGCAATGACACGTGACGATATAGCGTTCGGACTTGAGGTACTGGAAAGCTCGATGCGTGAGATGCTTCCTGCGATAGAGGAGGAGGCACCGGAGCTGATTTTGTAGACGGAAAACGGCAGGGGCTTGCGCGATGTGCAGGCAGCAGACAAAAGGAAACGACTTGATATAAGCGGGTTTTCTTCGCCTCACGGCAGAAAATCTGAGTATATATATTCATTTATTATCACTTAATTATATCAACTTACAGGAGGAAGAATTATGTCAGAGAAGAAACAGCCTCGTATGCCAAGGGTTTGGGAGGCATTGATTCCGGTAGTCGCAATCATGTTATTCATGATAGTCGGCACAGTTTTTTGGGGAATGGATCCACACATTCCGCTTGTTCTCGCTTGCGTGGTAACAGCATTTGTGGCTGCTTGCTGCGGATATAAGTGGGATGCAATTATTACAGGTGCACTCGACAGCGTTAAGAGTGCGGTAGAAGCTTTACTTATTATCTTATGTGTAGGTATGCTCATCGCATCATGGGTATACGCAGGCACTATGCCGGCAATGGTATATTACGGACTGAAATTCATCAATCCGAGCATCTTCCTTGCTCTGGGTCTGGTGCTTACCGCTATCGTAGGCTTGGCTACAGGTTCATCGTGGACAGCATCGGGTACAGTAGGTATCGCACTTATGGGTGTTGCTATGGGTCTTGGAATTTCCGCACCTTTGGCAGCAGGTATGGTAATCGCAGGTGCTTACACAGGCGATAAATTATCACCTTTATCCGACTCCACAAACGTTGCGGCAGCAGCAGCGGAGACTCCGCTCTATGACCACGTGGGAGCTATGATGACAACTACCGTTCCGAGCTTTTGTATTTCGTTCTTCTTATACCTTATCGTAGGCTTCGTGGTTATCGACACCTCCGGCTACGATGCAACACTTGCACAGGGCATTATGGATGCTATCGCTGACAACTTCAATCTGTCACCTTGGCTTATGATTCCTGTACTCGTAGTTATCTTCGGAGCTGTAAAGAGAATCCCGGCTATCCCGTCACTGCTTCTTGCAGCGGCTGTGGCAGCGGTAATCGCTATTTTCACTCAGGGCGTATCTGTTCCGGAAATGCTAACGGGACTTCAGGTAGGCTTTGCTATCGAAACAGGCAACGAATACGCAGACAGCCTTCTTAACAGAGGCGGTATCGACTCCATGCTTTGGACTATTTCCCTGATCATGTTCGCACTGGCTTATGGCGGAATGATGGAAAAGTGCAGATTCGTGGAATCCCTGATGGGCGGTATAGTAAAGAGAGTAAAATCCACGGCAAGCCTTGTTGCTGCTACTATCATCACAGGTATCATCTGCGACGTTATCCTGACTGACCAGTATCTGGCAATCATGATTCCGTCCCGTATGTTCAGAGACGAGTTCGACAAGAGAGGTCTGTCCAGATCCTTCCTTTCCAGAACTACAGAAGACGGTGCAACTCTGTGGTCACCGATGATTCCTTGGAACGGCTGCGGTGCTTACCAGGCTGCAACACTGGGCGTTTCCAACTGGGCATTTATGCCATATGCGTTTGTTAACCTTATTAACCCGATTCTCGCAGTTGTTATCACAGCTTTCGGACTCGGTATCAAGTACAAGGAATATGACGGACTGACAGGAGCTGAATTAAAGGCTGCAAAGGCTAAGAAGAAAGCGGAAATCGCTGCGGCTAAGAAAGCTAAATAAAGGGAGAGCCATGACAAAGGAATTTGTATCTGTTGACACGCGCGAAATGAAGAAGTCCACACGGATCGCTGCTATAGTTGCCGCTTTTTTCTTCATAGTGCTCGGAATAGTCAGACTGTCGATTTATTCGGGAGCAATAGGGCTTGTTTTGCTTGCGGCAATGCTGCTGAACAAGAAAAACTCAGTGACGGAGGAAGGACTTGTTGTTACCTATGATCTGGTGGTCTATCAGTACAGAGAGGTTTGGCATTGGAACGAGATCAAGGAGATCCACAAGGAGCTTTCGGCTGACTGTACGCAGTACGGACTTCATTTTATGAAGGATATAATGTCCAAGCGACTCATATTTCCTATTGAGGTGGGAAAGCAGGTACTGGAATTTGCCAAGGAAATGAATCCTGGGGTTCATATCGGAAATGTGAACGAATAGTCAGTAAGGCATTGTGTCGTTTGCGCAGCGACAGTGCGGCGCATAAGGCGGCAGGCAACGAAAAAAAGCTTGCGCATCCTTGCATACTGAGATAAAATAAAACGGGTCGTC
The DNA here is from genome assembly GCA_964596085.1 of uncultured Oscillospiraceae bacterium. Lineage (GTDB taxonomy): Bacteria > Bacillota > Clostridia > Peptostreptococcales > Anaerovoracaceae > CAG-238. Next base: position 1,117 of record CAZQSP010000027.1, on the reverse strand, counting down.
TGTGTCTGTGGTTGAAAATCCAAGCCAGGTACGGGCAAAGGGATCCACGTAAGCCGCTCGCAGGATCGGGCGGTGATCATGGCGTACCTTAGAAGTAAGTCCTCCGAAAATCGGATAAAGGCAGGTGTGGGGGCAAAGACCAGGTCAGGCAGACGACCGTATACAGCTTGACAGCTCAATATTTCAAGATTTAGAGCGGATGCTTTGAAACAGCAGACCGGCAGTGCAGCCGGTCTGCTTCTTTTTTCAAGGAGAAGCTGTCGAAGGAAGTGCAATTTTTGTCGAAGGATGTTCAAGGAGTTTATCTAAGGGCTGTTTCCCGAACGCAAGCTTAAAGAAATTCATTTTTCCGAGCCTGAGCCCGAGCTTACGGCAGACGGACAGCTTCAGAAAGACAAATACGACTCTGTGCCAAGACTGCAGGAGAGGTAACTGCGCAGATAGGCACCAGATGGGCAGCAGGCACGGCAGGAAACTATGCCGGAGGCATGGTAACCAACTTTGCGGCAGATCTCATTGAGGGTAAAAGCGTAAAGGAAAGTGCTCAGGACACCTGGCAAAAGCGCTATGACATATTGGCAGATGCCGCGGCGATGTCACCGGTGAATGTGGCGACGGAAGCGGTGGTAGCACCGAAATGCTTCACGGCATACGTAAAGGAGGTACAGACGAAAGAAACGGAGGAAACCGTGAGTGTCTATAACCTTGAGGTCGACGACTTCCATACCTACTATGTCGGCTCGTTGACACTTTGTCAAAATGTTCACACAGCCCTCAAAAAAAATACTGTTCAGCGAGCGGCTTCTGTGGTATAATACAATTACAAGAACATAAGAGTTTGCACCGTACCCAAACAGGCTGCAAACGCTCCCGTGGGTGCGAGAGCTGCAAGCGAGAGGAGGTCATCATATGAAGATTATCGTAACAGGAAAGAACGTTGCAATCAGCGAAAAAATTCAAGACACTATCGACAAGAAATTTGAAAAGCTGGGGAAGTATTTTGCTGACGACATTCAGGCAAATGTGATCATACATCCGGAGAAGTCCAAGGTTAAGATGGAGGCTACCATCGTTACAAAGGGAACAATTTTCAGAGCAGAGGATGTATCACAGGATG
>CAZQSP010000026.1:0-11528 GCA_964596085.1 uncultured Oscillospiraceae bacterium | reverse complement strand
TACCGTCACATGAAATAGCATTAAGCTCAAAGTCTTCAACCCTGAGCTCCTTGAGCACCTCTGCCACAGCCGCCGCTACGCCGCCTGAGGTCGCAAACATTCTGCCGTAATATGATGCCTGATTCCACTCCGTCGGTTCTTGCTCACGCAAGAGAATATCTCTGCTGTCAAATAGCGCCTGTAGCTCCTCGAAGGTGATTACGTAATCGACGTACGGCGATACACCTTCTTTTTGAATTTCTGCTTTTTTTGCTATGCAAGGTCCGATGAAAACGATCTTCGCCTCAGGCTCGTTTTCCTTGATATGCTTTCCGAGCTCTGCCATCGGCGAAAGGTTGTGCGAAATATGCTCAACCATAGCCGGATGCTTTGTTTCTATGTACTTGACAAATGCCGGACAGCAGGATGAGGTCAGAAAGCCCTTTTCGACAAGCTCCAGTCCTTCCTTGTATGCGACCATATCTGCACCTGCCGCAACCTCGCAGACCCTGTCAAAGCCGAGCTTTTTGATACCCGTTATTACATTTCCGAGCGGCACATACTGGAACTGACTGGCAATCGCAGGTGCGACTATTGCAATCAGATTATTCTTCTCTCCGCGTGCCTCTGCCACAGCAGCCGCCTTTAGCTCCCTGATAACATCGACTATGCTCGATTTGTCCACGGGTGCGCCGAAGGGGCAGTGATAAACGCAGGCTCCGCAGTCTATACACGCATCATAGTCAATACAAGCCTCGCCGCCGGGCGCCATCGAGATCGCACCCACCCTGCAGGCGTTTTCGCACGGTCTCTGGAAATTGTGGATTGCACTGTATTTGCAGACCTTGGCACATCTTCCGCACTCAACACATTTGCTCTTGTCTATACGAGCATGGTGATGCTCGTCAATTATTATGGCATCTCGCTTGCAGGTTTCCAGACAGTGATGCGCCATACATCCTCTGCAAAGATCCGTCACCACATACCCTGCCTCAGGACATTCATCGCAGGCTATCTTGATTACACGAACAATTCCCCGTTCATTTTTGCTGCCGCCCGCCGCCAGTCTTATTCTTTCCGCTACAACAGCCCTGTCCTTATAGATGCAGCAGGTCTGCGGCGGCTGATCCTTAGGTATCACATTGCTCGCAATGTGATTAAACTCCGCAAAAATCTCGTGGCCCTCCCACGCTTGGATTGCCACCTCGCGCAGCACCTTATACTTTGTCTCCTGTACCCTGTTGTCAAATAGTTTCATACACACATTCCCTCGCTTATCCTGCATATATATGTCTTGTATACATAATACCACATACAAAGTCCTGTTTCCAGCATAGTTTTTTCTTTCACAAGTGTGATATGCTACAGCCCGTGATATGCCTTCGCCTCACGGCAATCCTTGGCTATCTGTGCCGAAAGCTCCTCCACGCTTCTGAATTTCACCTCATCACGTGTCTTTTTGATAAATTCTATCCGTATATTTTTGCCGTAAAGCTCCTTGTCAAAATTAAATATATGTGTTTCCATATTTTTTTGAAACGAGCCGATGGTCGGCTTGATTCCGACGTTCGTAATGCTTGGATATTTGATTCCGTTATATATGCAGTAGGTCGTGTACACTCCGTTCGGCGGTGTCACCATGCTCTCATCTATCATTATGTTTGAGGTCGGAAAGCCGATAGTCCTTCCCAGTCTGTTGCCTACTACAACCTCACCGCCTATATCATAGTTCCTGCCCAGATATTTGCTGCACTCCTCCATCTCGCCTGCCATTATCATACTGCGTATAAGCGTTGAGCTTACCACATCACCCTCAACGGAAACAGCCTTGGTTTCGTTTACGTGGTAGCCGTATTTTGCGCCGAGCAGTCTGAGCATCCTCGTATCACCCTCGCCCTTGAAGCCGAAATGGTAGTTGAAGCCGCAAAAAACCTCTCGTGCATTGAGCTTCTCAACCAGAAAAAGCTTTGCAAACGCCTCCGGCGACATAGTCATTATCTCCTCCGTAAAGGGGATATTCACCAGATAGTCAATACCGAGTGCCTCTATCAAAGCAAGCTTTTCGTCCTGATATACGATGTTCTTCACGGGCTTGCTCCCGGGGATAAGGCTCTTGGGATGTGTCGAAAAGGTAAACACCGCAGCGGCGATGCCACGCTCGCTCGCCCTTTCTACGGCGGAGCGGATCAAGGCTTGATGTCCCATATGCACTCCGTCAAAATTTCCGAGCGCAACGCAGCTCGGCGGCATATTCACAAGCTCATCTGTATTTTCAAATTTTATCATAGTTTATGCACCTCTTTTCGTGAACACTGTCCTTGCCTTTGCTTGCTCAAAGCTCATCGTTTCTGCAAAAAACCTTGTCCGCCACAAGCTTCTTGTATTTTCTGCTGTAAAATGCGACACCAAGGAAAACAGGCTCGCTGCTTCCTGTTGCGGCAATCCTGCCGTACAGCTTATATGCCATACGGTACTCCTCTCTGATTTTAATTTCGGGCTCCGTAGACTCAAACTCCGGCCTTTGCGTGATCCTACAGTCGTTCAGCGATATATGCCATCCGTCTATAAACTTCCTTGCCTGCTCCTCATCCAAGAGCACAGCTCCAAAATGTGTGAGCGGATAATCGACCGGAAGCACGAGCCTTTCGATTTGCGCAAGTCCCGACTCCGAGGCAGGCTCGACAAAATACTTTTCGCCCTCATATCTGCGACTGCCGCAGCTGTCTATCAGCTCGTCAAGCTCGATTGCCTCCTCAAGCTCAAATGCTCCGCTTGCCAGTCTGCAAAGGCTTTCCATAGCCGCACCGCAGCCAAGGCTTCTCCCAACATCCTCGCAGATTGTGCGGATGTATGTGCCCTTGGAGCATTCTACCGTAAAGGTGACCTTTTTCACATCGCTGTCGTATGCGAAGTCCATCATTTCTATTTCAAGAGCCCTGATGTATACATCTCGTTTTTTTACCTCTACAGCTTCTCCGGCTCTGGCATACTCGTAAAGCCTTCTGCCGTCCACACGCACGGCACTGTACATAGGCGGAAGCTGGCTTATATGACCGTGAAAGCTCGAAAATGCCCTTTCGACATCGCCGGGCATAATACCTACGGTCGGATTTTCCTCGAGCACCCTTCCCCATATGTCTTGAGTATCGGTCACAAGTCCGAGTCTGAGAGTGCAGCGATATTTCTTAAAGTCCAAATCTGTGTATTCTGTTATTCTGGTCGCCTTGCCTATACATATCGGAAGAACCCCCGTCGCCATCGGGTCGAGCGTTCCGGTATGACCTATTTTTTTTATTCCCAAAAGCCGCCTCAGATCCCTCACAACATCGTGCGAGGTCATTCCTGCCGGCTTGTTTATATTCAATATTCCGTCCTTCATCTGCTCTCCATCTCCGCAATCGCATTCTCAAGCTCTGCGACAACTGCCTTGAGGGCCGCTTCAATAGGCATATTGAGCGTAGCCCCGGCAGCCCTGATATGACCGCCGCCGCCGAATTTTTCCGCTATTGCCGCAACATCTCCGCAGCTCTTGGCTCTGAGGCTGAGTCTGACCAACTCCGGTCCCTTTTCTTTAAGGAAAGCCGCATACTCGACGCCCGCAATGCTACGAAGCTCCTTTATTACATTTTCTGTTTCCTCAGAGAGTGCTCCGCTTTCCTCAAGCATTTTTTCCGTTACAAATGCCACCGCTCCTCTGCCGCCGCCGACCGTCCGAACGGTTGACAGTGCCATGCTCTCAATACGCTTGCGTTCCAGACGAACATTCTCGTACAGGGCAACGCTGACACTGCTCATATCAACACCTATGTCGCAAAGCTCAGCCATTATCTCAAAGGAACGGCGTCTTGTATTTGAGTATTGAAAGTTGCCGGTGTCTGTTGTTATCGCCGCAAATATCGCCTCTCCCATTTCAACGTCCACCGCTACGCCCATTGCCGCAAGCAGGTCAAAAACCAGCTCTCCCGTAGCCGCCGCCTCAGGATCCACGTAGCTGTAATCACAAAAGGCTTGCGTGGTTTTGTGGTGATCCAGGCACACAGATACGGGTGCCTGTGCAAACTTGTCCCGTCTTTCCGGAAGGCGGGATTCATCGCCGCAGTCTACACAAAAAGATATATCGGGAGCCGCAATTATATCGAGAGCTTGTGTGCAGCAGCCATCCTTATCCAAAAAAGCCAGATTTAGGGGGAGCTCCTCCTCCATCAGTACAAAGGCTTCCTTGCCCTGCAGTCTAAATGCTCTGCACAGCGCAATCGACGAGCCGAGCGCATCTCCGTCGGCACTCACGTGGGGATATATTAAAATTTTCTGTGCTTTGGAAAGCACCTCTGCTATTTCTTCGTATGTGTTATTCATTTCTCTTTCTCTGTCTATGCCAAAAGGCGAATCGTGAAAATCCGCCTTTTGCCTTTCGTATTAGATATCCTCCGCTTCAGAAATCTCAACCTCCTCCGCTTCGTCCTTCTGATAGCTGTCAAAGTCTATCGTATCCAGTATTTCCTCTATATGTCTGCCGTAGTCCATGGAACGGTCTATCTTGAAAATCAGCTCCGGAATGTGGCGCAGCTTCACCTGACGGGAGATTTCCTTCTTTATCATCCCCTTGGCACTGTTGAGCCCTGCGAGGATTCCCTCCTCTGCCGCCTTCTTTTCTGCCTCATCCTTGCTGAAATTCAGCACCGACACATAGCAGGTCGCATAGCTGCCGTCACTCGTTACTGAAACACCGGATATGCTTATCATCTGACCTGCAACTCTCGGATCCTTGATTCCGCTTATCAATAGCTCACCTATGATACGGCGGATTTCCTCTCCGAGTCTGCCCTGTCTGTAGCCTTTACCCATATTTATTTCCTTTCTACCTCAACCATGTGGAAGCACTCGATAATGTCGCCTTCCTTGATGTCGTTGTAGTTTTCGATACCGATACCGCATTCGTAGCCCTGGTTTACCTCCTTGGCATCGTCCTTGTATCTCTTGAGCGAGGAAATCTTGCCCTCGTGGATAACGATACCGTCACGAACAAGACGTATTTCGGCATTTCTGATCACCTTGCCCTCCTGCACGTAGGCACCTGCGATTATGCCGACATTAGGTACCTTGAAGGTGTTTCTTACCTCAACCTTACCCAGAACCTCTTCTCTGAATTCCGGATCGAGCATACCCTTCATAGCATCCTCTACATCGTTCAGAATGTCGTAGATTACTCTGTAAAGCCTGATTTGAATATTTTCTCTGTCCGCAAGATTCTGAACCATCGTTGTAGGTCTTACGTTGAAGCCAATGATGATTGAGCCTGTTGTGCCCGCAAGCGAAACATCGGACTCCGTGACCGTACCTACGCCGGTATGAATGATCCTTACTCTTACATTTTCGTTGCTGAGCTTCTCAAGCGAGGCAACGATAGCGCCGATGGAGCCCTGCACGTCGCCCTTGATTATGAGGTTGAGGTCTTTGACCTCGCCCTCCTGAATTTGGCTGAATAACTGTTCAAGCGTTGTGCTTGCGTTTCTTGCCAGAATTTCTTCTCTGAGCTTCTGTTTTCTGTTTTCAGCGATTTCCTTTGCAAGCTTATCCTGTTTAACCGCATTAAATTCGTCACCTGCCTCAGGTACATCGGAAAGTCCGAGAATCTCCACCGCTGTCGCAGGACCCGCCTTCTTGATTTCCTTGCCCTTGAAGTCTGTCATCAGACGGATTCTTCCTGCGCTGGTTCCGGCTACCACGCTCATTCCCGTTTTGAGTGTGCCGTTTGTTACCAGCAGCGTAGCAACAGGGCCTTTGTTCTTGTCGAGTCTTGCTTCGATTACCGATCCCATCGCCAGTCTGTTCGGGTTGGCTCTGAGCTCGAGCACCTCTGCCTGCAAAAGTATCATTTCGAGAAGATTTACGATTCCCTCGCCCGACTTTGCGGATACAGGCACGGAGATAATGTCACCGCCCCAGTCCTCTACGAGCAGTCCGTGCTCGGTCAGCTCCTGCTTGACTCTGTCAGGGTTTGCCGCCGGCTTATCCATCTTGTTGATGGCTACGATAATCGGAACTCCTGCTGCCTTTGCGTGACTGATGGATTCCACCGTCTGAGGCATAACACCGTCGTCTGCAGCAACCACGAGTACCGCAATATCCGTAATATGTGCTCCGCGGGCACGCATAGCCGTGAACGCCTCGTGACCCGGAGTATCCAGGAATACTATCTTCTGCCCGTTTATCATAACCTCCGATGCACCGATGTGCTGCGTGATGCCGCCTGATTCGGAAGCGGTTACATTTGTCTTTCTGATGGCATCCAGGAGTGAGGTCTTGCCGTGGTCTACGTGACCCATAACCGTGATGATAGGTGCGCGTGGCTTCAGATCCTCCTCGCGGTCCTCAAAAAGCTCAATACCCTCCTCCTCTGTTTCTTCCTCAACCTTGGTTACGACAACGCTGATTCCCAGGTCGTCCGCCAAAATCAGAATGGTGTCCTCATCTATATTCTGATTTATATTTGCCATTATGCCCATCTTCATAAGTGCCATAATGACTGTTGAGTTTGATACTCCTGTCTGCTCGCAGAAGCCTGCCACAGTGATAGGTGCGGTTACCGCTACCGTTCCCGTTGGAAGCTCTTCCAGGATGTCATCCTCCTCTACCTGTGCCGGCTTAGCCTTGTTGTGCTTCTTAGGCTTAGCCTGCTTTTCGAGAGAACGCTGCTGCATTCTGTCCTTGTTCTTCTTGCCTTGACTGCCGCCGTTTTCGAGCTTGGCGAATTTGTTTCTTTCCTTTTCCTGGTGGTCGCGTTTTTCTGTATTCTTCTGGTTCGGCTTTGTTTCCAGCTTGGAAAGTGACGGACGCTCGTCTCTGCTGCCTGTGCGCCCCGTTCTGCCGTCCCTGCTCTGTCCGTTTCTGCCCGGTCTGCCGTCACGGCTATCGCGCTCGCCTCTCTGAGCTCTGCCTTCTGCGGAGGCTTTGCCGTCTCTCTGCGGTCTGCCGTCGCGCTCTCCTCTGCGTTCACCTCTGTCGCCTCTGTCATTTCTGTCTCTGCGCTCGCCTCTCTCGCTGCGATCTGCTCCGCTGCCTTTGACCTTGTCGCCTCGTTCAATCTGCGGAGCCTTGTCTGCCTTTTCCCGGACCTCCTTCCGCTCGCGTCCGCTCGTTGCAGCTTTTTTCTCCTCCGTAGCGACCGCCTCCGGCTTCTCAGTCTTTTCGGTGCTTTCAGCCTTTTTTTCTGCAGCCTTGAGCTCCGCTTCACGCTTGATCTCCGCTTCTGCGCTCTTTGTCTCCTTTGCGGCCTCTTTTGAGACTTCAGCTACGCCTTCCGCTGCCGCCTGCTTTGCTGCTTCTTCCACGCTTGCTCCTTGCAGGATCGGCTCTGTCAGCTTTGCCTCTGCCTCCTGTCCTCCCTCGGAAGGCTCCTGCGGCACTACCGGCTTTGCCATCGGCTTGCCTATCGCCTTTGCCATCGGCTTGCCAATCGGCGGTCTTGCCGTGCGCGTTTCCAAATCTTTATTTACAACCGGCTTTCCTACAGGCGGCTTTGCCTGAGGTCTTTCCTGCTGTGTCTGCTGTGCTTTTACGTGTTTGTTTGCACCCAAGGTTCTTACCTGTGCCATGCTTGCCGCTTTGACGGTTCCTCTGGGTTGTTCATCCTTTTGGCTGTCAGCCTTTTTTGGGGCTGCTTTTATAATTGTTGTTTCCTGTGTATTGTTTTCTGTTGCCATTAGAACACCTCCTCTAACGATTGTCTATCAATCTCACTTAAAATTACCTTTGCAAAATTTTCATCGGCAATGCCAAAAATGCCCTTGCCTTGCGTTCCCGTAATATGGGATAAAGCCTCTATGCTTCCGTATATTCTGTACTGCAAGTCGTTTTGCTTTGCAGCAGCTATCATTTTTTCTTTTGAGTTGTCCGAAAGATCCTCTGCCAGAATCAGCAGTCTGAGCTTTCCCTTTTCCATCATAAACAGGCAGGTATTGTATCCTGTGGAAAGCTTTCTTGCCCTTGCCGCAAAGCCCATATAGCTCTCGACCTTGCTTCTCATTTCGCATCAACCTCCCGAACAGCCTCCAACGACGTGCGCAGTGCCTGCTTTTCTTCTTCCGATACCGCTCTTTGCACTGCCCGTTCAAAGGCTCTGCGTTTGAGGGCTTTTTCAAAGCAGTCGGAATCGTGGGCGCAAAGGTAAATGCCTCTGCCCTTGGCTCTGCCGCTCGGATCCGGCAGTAGCTCTCCCTCATAAATCGCAATGCGTATCAGCTCTCTTTTATCCTTAGCTTCCATACAGCCCACGCATCTTCTCATGGGTATCTTTCTTTCTTTCAAATTTTGCCTCCGTCTATTCCTCGGTATCCTCATCCACAAAAACGATGTCTGCCGCATTGTCTGCTGCAATATCGTTCTGATTTTCCGCTACTTCGTCGATGCTTACCTCGGCTGTCGTCTCATCGTACGTAGGCTCGCACTCATCCTCTGTGCCTGCCGAGTCCTCCTCAAGCTGCTCCTTCATTGCTTCGTACTGGCTGTGGCTCTTGATGTCTATTTTCCAGCCGCTGACTCTTGCCGCAAGCCGTACATTCTGGCCTTCCTTGCCGATCGCCAATGAAAGCTGATAGTCGGGAACCACTACGGTTGCGGATTTTTCGCCGTCCTCTGCGATGATTACCTCCTCAACCTTGGATGGGCTGAGTACATTTGCGATGAGAACCCTTGGATCCTCGCTCCAGGTGATGATGTCGATTTTCTCGCCGTGAAGCTCATCGACGATTGCCTGTACTCTGCTGCCTCTTGTTCCGACACAGGCACCTACCGGATCAACATTTTCAAACTCGGTGTAAACCGCCATTTTGGTTCTGGAGCCCGCCTCTCTGGCAATTCCCTTGATTTCAACCGTTCCGTCCTCTATCTCCGGTACCTCAAGCTCGAACAGTCTCTTTACAAGTCCCGGATGCGATCTGGAAAGAAATACCTGCGGCCCCTTGTTGCTCTTTCTCACATCCATGATGTATACCTTGAGCCTGTCGTTTATGCTGTAGCTTTCACCGGGAACCTGCTCGTTCGGCGAAAGTATGCCTTCTGTATTTCCGACATTTATAAACATGGTCTCATTGCTGATTCTCTGCACCGTTCCGGTCACCAGCTCGCCCTGTCTGCTGATAAAATTGTCGAATATCATTCCGCGTTCTGCCTCTCTGATTCTTTGGACTACCACCTGCTTGGCTGTCTGTGCGGCAATTCTGCCGAAGTCACGCGGTGTCACCTGATATTCAACTATATCACCGACCTCGTATCTTGGGTCGATTTCCAGTGCTTCCTCTAAGGATATCTGTGTCAGATCGTCCTCCAAATCCTCATCTGCCACAACGTCCATTCTCATATACACATTGATATCTCCCGACTCCTGGTCAATGTCAACTCGTACATTCTGTGATGTTCCGTAGTTCTTTTTGTATGCAGACACAAGTGCGGATTCGATTGCCTCAAGCAAAATTTCTTTGGAAATGTGCTTTTCCTTTTCCAAATCCTCAATGGCCTGTATAAATTCCTTGTTCATTTCTTTTATTACCTCCTTAGAATATGATAGCAAGCTTCGTTTTTGCAACCTGCTCTCTTGGAAATTCTATTCTTTTATCTTTTTCGTCTGTTATGACGATGTTTCCGTTTTCAATGCCTATCAGCCTTCCCTGAAAGGCCTTTTTTCCGTCCGCCGCCTTGTAAAGGCTGAGGTCTACGATTTCCCCCGCAAAACGCTCAAAGTCTCTGTCCTTCAAAAGGGCTCTGTCCATTCCCGGAGAGGAAACCTCCAGATAGTAGTTTTGCTCAATCGGATCGACCCTGTCTAGCTCTGCACTCAGAAATCTGCTTACTCTTTCGCAGTCATCCGTCGAGACATATTGCGAGGGAGAATCAGCCGCAGCAGCCTGCTGCGCATCGCCGGCCTCCGCACTCCTGAGGGCTTCTGCCGCTGCCCTTGCGGCTTCGGCAGCTTCTGCCGTCTTGTCGATATATACTCTCAAAAACCAGTCGCGACCTTCCTTTGCAAACTCGGCATTATAAAGCTCAAGTCCGTTTTCGGCCAAAAAATCCGCAGTGATTTCTTCTACAAGCTCTGTTATTTTTTTCTTTGCCATAATGCTCCTTTACTCTAAACAAAATTGAAAGAGTGGGCCTTCACCCACTCTTCTAGTCTTACCTTATGTAACAGTGTATCTTTATAATATCACAGGCTCACGCACAATGCAAGCATTTTCATTCCAAACGGTTAAGTTCATCGAAAATTTTCTGCATTCTGCGGTCAAGAGTTGCGCTTACCTCGGCACAGCCCTTCAATTCCAAGTCGATTTTTGACGGAATATTTTTTTCTTTTTTGTATCTCAGGTTGTGTTCAAGGCTCGCCCAGAAATCCATTGCAACCGTTCTTATTTGAACCTCTACCGGAACCTCCTCCTTGCCGTCCAACAGGTACACGGGTACGGAAATTACCAGATGCAAGCTTCTGTAGCCGTTTGCCTTCGGATTTTTGATATAATCCTTTTCGGTCAAAAGCGTAACGTCGCTTTGTGCGGTCAGCATATCCGCAACCGCATATACGTCGTCTATGAAATTGCATACGACTCTGATTCCGGCAATGTCGAATATGTTTTCTCGGGCAGACTCTATGGAGAGCTCCTTTTTCAGCCGTCCAAGCTTTTCCTCGATGCTTTCGGGGGTCTTGAGCCGCCTTTCCATATGGTGGATTGGATTGTAGTCGTGCCGCACGGCAAAATCCTCACTCAAAATCTCAATCTTTGTTCTTACTTCCTTTATTGCAGCCCGATAGGCGTGGCGAAATGCCTCGAAGCCCATCTGCTCCTGCAAATGCTCTGTATTCAGCTCGCTGCTCAAATCAGCCTCTCCTTTCGTAAAACACTTTCGCAAATTTGTCGTTTTGGAGGTCTTGACTCCGTTGACAAATATCATTATACCTTATTATAATGTAAAAAGAAAGGTTTTCGGTGTTAATATGGCGAATATTATTTCAGAGAAAGTTCAGCTTGGGAAAACAGATATCAGGATAAGCCGTGTCGGCTTCGGTGTACTGCCGATGGGCCCAAATCAGCTTGCGCTGCCCGTAGACGAGGGCGCAGGGCTTATTTGCTATGCTTTCAGGCACGGCATCAATTTCATTGACACGGCTCAATATTACAAAAGCGCGCCGTACATAAGACGTGCGTTGGAAATGCTCGGCACCGAGCGCCCTGTCATTTCTTCCAAAACGCTAAAAACGGACTATGACGGTGCTTACAGTGCCATACTTGAAGAATGTGAGGCTCTCGGAGTCCGTTATATAGATATTTTTTTGCTGCATGAAGTAAGGAGCGGTCAGTTCGCCGAGAGGCGAGCCGCATGGCAGGCTTTGAGAGATGCCAGGTCGGCAGGTCTGGTCAAGGCCATCGGCGTCTCCACCCACCACGTTGATGTGGTGGAGGAGCTGACCGCGGTACCCGAATGTGATGTCATATTCCCGCTGCTTAACTATGCCGGAATGGGTGTCCGCCGCGGAAGCGAAGCTTCCTCCTGCGAAGACA
>CAZQSP010000025.1:0-12175 GCA_964596085.1 uncultured Oscillospiraceae bacterium | reverse complement strand
GCGACTTATTCAAGGCTGGCGATGAAATCCAGGCTAAAGTGGTTAAGACTGATGACGGTGAAGGTGTAATTACCCTTTCCAGAAAGAAGCTGGAGGTTAATGCACATTGGACTGAGATTGAGCAGGCTAAGGAAAATGACGAAATCATCACGGTTAAAGTTGTAAGACAGGTTAACGGCGGTGTTATCGCAGCATATAAAGAGGTTTCCGGATTCATTCCGCTTTCGCATCTTTCGGACAAGTTTGTTGAGAGTGCAGAGGAGTTTATCGGTCAGGAATTGACCGTTAAGGTTACGAGAGTTGACTCCAAGAGAGGCAGAGTTGCCTTCTCCCACAAGGTTATTCTTGCAGAGGAAAAGAGAAAGCAGATCGAAGCTGTATGGAACAGCCTTAACGTAGGTGATGTTGTAGACGGAACGGTAATGAGATTTACCGACTACGGTGCATTTGTGGATCTCGGCGGAATCGACGGATTACTTCACATCTCCGAGATTTCTTGGGGTAAGCTGAAGCATCCTCAGGAGGTTCTTCAGATTGGCGATCAGGTCAAGGTTAAGATTTTGTCAATGAACGAGGAAAAGGGAAAGATTTCCCTTGGTCTCAAGCAGACTACACCGGAGCCTTGGTCGGTTATCGACGAAAAGTATCAGCTTGGACAGCTTGTTTCCGGCAAGGTAGTTCAGATCAAGGAATACGGTGCATTCGTAGAGCTTGAACCGGGTCTTGACGGACTGGTACATATTTCCGAGGTTGCACACAAGAGAGTAAACGACATCGCAGAAGAATTGACGGTGGGTCAGCTTGTAGATGCTAAGATTTTGGAAATTGACACCGAAAGAAAGAGAATCAGCCTGAGCATCAAGCAGACGATTGAAGCTCCGGCAGAAGAAGTCGACGAGGAAGACGGCGAAGATTATATTGACGAAGAGTAGTAAAAGCTAAAATTTTCTATGGAGAGGGGCGATGAATGTCGCTCCTTTCGTTTTGCCGAAGAAAAGCCTGCATATAAAAAACTGCGCTCTATGCATATTTTTCTGAAAGACAGACAGACTAAGCAGGTATAGAAATATATCATATGAGAGGAGTTTGTTTTATGAAAAAGAGAGCAAGCGTGATTTTGGCAGCACTACTGATTTTTTCGATGCTTCTGTTTACAGGCTGCGGAAGTGATGAGACGCTTAATGACAATAATCCGGGAAGCACGGCTTCCGACGATATCGAAAGAGGCATTGATGATATCGGAGACGGAATCGAAAAGGGTGCCGATGACTTGGGAGACGAGCTGACGGATAGGAACAGGACGGACGGAAGCGGTATCGACAAGGATGCTCATAAGGATAAGGTGGGCGGAGTAAGCGACGACAAAAAGCGCACAAACTAATATCTGCCTCCGAAAAAAGGAGCAATAAAAGCTTAAAGGTCTTCTGAATCTGCCGAGGGGTCAGATTGATATGGAGGACCTTTTTTCTTGCTTGTATATGCTGACTTTACAGCGCTTTTGTGGTATTATAACTATGGATGTGACGGCATATCCGCAAAGAGATGTATGAAAAGAGGTAATTTGATATGACTGAAGTAAGGAATTTAACCTGGAAAACAGAGTATGATGCCAAAAGGCGCACTCATTCCGAGGCTGTAAAATGCGTAAAATCGGGAGACAGGGTTTATGCGGGAACGGCTTCGAGCGTTGCATACGGGCTGCTGGATGCACTTTGGGAGAGAAGGCACGAGCTTGAAAATGTTGAGATTCAAAGCAGCCAAGCCTTTGAGCCGTGCGCACTTTATAACGAATACGAAAATAACCCCTTTGGGATAAATACATATTTTATCGGTGTCAACGAGAGGAAGATGTACAGACACGGTATGCCTGTACGTTATACCTCGGTTCATCTCAGTCAGGTAGAGATATGGGCAGGTGAAAACGCAAAGCCGAACGTATGCTTTTTTGAGGTATCCCTGCCGGATGAAAACGGCAATTTTTCGTTCGGACCGTCGGGCGTTGCGTGTCAGAGGGCGTTGACGGGGGCAACCAAGGCTATAGGCGGCACTGTCATTTTGGAGGTGAATCCGAGGGTTCCTTATGTTTTTGGTGAGGGCAATCTGATAAATGTGTCTGAGGCAGATATGCTCGTAGAGTACGAAAGAGCGATTATGTCCTACGAAACGCCTGCGGGCGACGAGGTTGCAAAGAAAATATCAGATTATATAATAGCCGAGGTGCCGGACGGTGCGACTATCCAGCTCGGACTGGGCAATATTTCCACGGAAATCGGCTACGGGCTGATGACGAAGAATGATTTGGGCATACATACCGAGCTTTTTAATCAGCCTATGCTCGACCTGATTGAAAACGGAAATGTAACAAACCGCGCTAAAGGGTATATGGACGGAAGGAGCGTATACTCCTTCTCGCTCGGAACGGAGAAGCTGTACAGCTTTCTCGATAAAAATCCGGATATGTACTGCGTTCCCTTTGCTGTGGCCAACGATGCAAGAAACATAGCCAAGAACAGGAGAATGATTTCCATTAACAGCACGATGTCAATAGACCTGTTCGGACAGTGTGCCTCAGAATGTATGGCATGGAATCAGCAGAGCGGCACGGGCGGTCAGCTTGACTTTGTCAGAGGCGCGCAGTGGTCTGAGGGAGGAAAATCCTTCATTGCCACGACCTCGACCTTTGTTAAGGATGGCAGGCTTGTAAGCAAGATAGTGCCTGCGTTCGCAGCGGGCTCAGTAGTCACCACACCACGCAGCGATGTACAGTATGTGGCGACCGAGTACGGCTGTGTCAATTTGAAGCCGCTGAGCATGGGCGACCGTGTGCGTGCTCTGATAGGACTCGCCCATCCGCAGTTCAGAGATGCTCTGCGAGATGAGGCAAAGGCACACGGGCTGATTTAGAAGCTGTATATGGCGCCAAATGGAATCGAAGGGTAAATATGGATAAGAGAAAAGAAAAAAACAATATCATAAAAAACAGCGGGATATGCGGCATACTTGAAAAACACCGCTCAGGCTTCGGCTTTGTCAGACAGGAGGACGGTGACATATTCATCGGCAGAGATAATATGCACGGCGCCATGAACGGAGACACAGTTGAGGTGGATTTGCTTCCGCCATACCTTTGGGAACGCTCCAAGGAGGGAATCATAAGCCGAGTTATCGAAAGAAGGACGACAGAGGTAGTCGGCAGCCTTCAAAAGCGGCGAGGCTTTGGCTTTGTCGTACCTGACGATAAAAAAATCGGCGAGGATATATTTATAAAAAAGGATTTTTTTCGCAGTGCAGCCGACGGCGACAAGGTTGTTGCAAAAATCACCAAATATCCGGATAAGTACGGCGGTGCAGAGGGCAAAATCACAGAAATCGTAGCGCGGAAAAATCAAGTCGGAGGTGAAGTGCTTTCGATGATAAGAGCAAGGGGACTCTTTGAAAGCTTTCCGAGTCGATGTAATGCGGAGGCAAAGGCTAGGGCAAGAGAAGCGATAACGGACGAGGTTCTCAGAGGCAGGCTCGATCTCCGGGACAAGATGATTATAACCATAGACGGTCCGAGTGCAAAGGATCTGGACGATGCAATCTCCGTGGAGCTTCTGTCAAACGGGAACTATATATTGGGAGTTCATATCGCAGATGTCAGCCATTATGTGGATGAGGACGGATTTCTTGACAGGGAAGCACGCAAGCGCGGAACAAGCGTATATCTGCTGAATCGAGTTGTGCCTATGCTGCCGAAGCTTCTTTCAAACGGCGTTTGCAGCTTGAATGAGGGCGAGGATAGGCTGACACTTTCGTGTATTATGGAAATCGACGGCACGGGAGCTGTGGTCAATCATGAGATATGCGAATCGGTGATACGCTCAAGGGCACGAATGGTATACGATGATGCTTCCGATATAATTGAGGGAAAGTCGAACGAGGCTGCAGGCCGCTATGCCTTTATTCTCGATGACTTGCGGCAGATGGACAAGCTGGCGGCTATACTCAGGCACAGACGAAAGCAGCGGGGAAGCCTTGATTTTGATATTGCGGAGGCGGAAATCTGCTTGGACGAGGCAGAGCATCCCGTTGATATAAGAGCTGCCGAAAGACGTGTGGCAAACCGTATGATAGAGGAATTTATGCTTATTGCAAACGAAACGGTTGCGGAGCAGTTCTTTTGGATGCAGTACCCCTTCATTTACCGCGTACACGAAAAGCCGGATCCCGAAAAGATGACAGAGCTGAAGGCATATTTGATGAATTTCGGCATTCATATGAAGGGCAGTGCCGATAATATAAATCCGAAAACGCTTGCCGACATCATTTCACAGCTCGAAAACGAGCCGTATGAGGCGGTGGTAAACCGTGTGATGCTCAGGACGATGAAAAAGGCGTATTACAGTACAGAATGCGAGGGTCATTTCGGTCTGGCATTCAGATACTACTGCCATTTCACATCTCCGATACGGCGTTATCCCGACCTGTTTATACACAGAGTAATAAAGCAGCAGCTCCAAGGAAGGATGACCGAAGCAGCGCTTGAAAAATACAGGACAGATGCGCTGAATGCGGCAGAGCTTTCTTCAAGAAGCGAAAGGCAGGCACAGGAGCTGGAGCGTGATGTCGAAAAGCTAAAAAAATGCGAGTTTATGCTTGAACACCTTGGCGAGATATATGACGGCACAGTAAGCGGAGTGACGGAATTTGGGGTTTATGTCGAGCTGGAAAATACCGTGGAGGGAATGGCATTTGCCCGTGAGCTGAGACGAGTGTACAGCCTCGGAGAGCGAGTCCGCATAAGAGTGCTTGATGCAAGGCCGAGCGAGCGGCAGATAGATTTTGAGATAATCGAAAGCAAAAAACAAATATATGAAAAAAAATCCAAACGAGGAAAGGCATTATCCAAAAAATAAAAAAATTGATTTTGGGAAGTAAATATGAAAGGCACAGTTGGTGGAGCTTTGTCCGCCCGCTGTGCCTTTGCTGCAGCATAAAGGTCTATCTTAAAATTTACTTTATGAAATTTCCGCATTGTCGTTTGAGTCAAGCAATCCGAAATAGCGCTCGTGATATTTCTGATAGAGTGCATTGAATTCATCGTCCTGTCCGCTGTGCAGCAGCTTGGAGTAATCGTGCTGATTACGGACAAGCTGAGGCTCCTCGAGCGACAGTGTGTTGAAGCCTATGTTGGAGCACTGATCGGAAATTCGTTCAACATTTACCAGTATATCCAAGAATGCTATGCCGCCGTGAACCGTGCATTCACCCTTGTGAAAGCGTTCTATGTGATTGGAGCGGAGCTGAGAAACCAGGTCGTCTATGACCTCCTCAACCGGCTCGATTTTTTTTGCGGCATTTACATCAAGCTTTACAAAAGCTCTGTGTGCATAATCCAAAACCTGCGCCAATGCCTCGCTCAGAACGGAAAGCTCGTGATGCGCCGTGGCTGAGAAGCTTATTTTCTTTTCTTCAATCTCCGTGGCGGACTCTGCTATGTTTACGGCATAATCGCCGATACGTTCAAATTCCGAGAAGCATTGGATATAGTAATTTAAGAGGTTGCTGTCTACACCCTTGGGCACGTGCGGCGAAAAGCGAATCATATAGCTGTCGACCTTGTCGGCAAGCATATCTATGCGATCCTCATTTTCCGAAATATCCTTGATTGCCTGTACATCATAATGACGAATCGTATGAATCGAATTTTTTACACCGTCAATCGCCATAGCAGCCATCTTTGAGATAACTCCGCTTATACTGGAAAGTGCAAGCGCAGGGGAAGCAAAGAGCTTTTCGTCCAGGTGCAGGATCTGCTGCTCGATATCGTCCGCAGGAGACTTGCGACCCTTTATGATCAGCCTTGAAAGCTTTTCAAAGCGCAAGGAGAACGGAAGAAGAACGATTGCTGCAAAAAGACGGAACAGCGTGTGTGCATTGGCTATGCCGCCGGAGCTTATGCCCGCATCCCATATACCGTCCAGTACACCTACCTCGCGCAGTATGAGTATGGCTGCGACAACAAGAATCGAGGCAGCAATATTAAAGATAATGTGTATCATACCGGTTCTCTTTGCATCCGCATTTGAACCTATGGAGCAAACAATAGCGGTAGTGATGCAGTCACCCATATTGACACCGATTATAATAGAATAAACCGAGCTGAAGGACAAGGCCCCGGTTACCGATAATGCCTGCAATATACCGATGGTTGCAGAGGAGCTTTGGATGAGGAAGGCAGCTCCGGTACCTACCAGAAATCCGAGAATAGGAACATCTGCCATCTGTATGAAAAGATTTGCAAAGGCTTCCGACTCTGAAAGCGGCTCAACGGCAGCGGTCATATTGAGAAGTCCTGTGAACAGGATACCAAAGCCCATTGCGACCTTGCCGGCTATATCCGCCTTGTTGGATTTGAGTGCCATGATTATAAGTATACCGATGATCGCAGCAAGAGGAGCCAAGGTGGACGGTTTAAAGATGTTGAGCCAAGATGAAGCATCACCGTCTATGTCGAGAAGCCTGATGATTTGACCGGTAACGGTGGTGCCGACATTGGCACCGAGGATTATACCGATGGACTGCCGCAGTGTAAGAATACCGGCTCCGACCAGTCCTGAGGTCAGAACGATGGTTGCCGTGGAGCTTTGGATAACGGCAGTGACAGCAAGCCCCAAAAGAAATCCGGTAAAAGGATTGTTAGCAACCTTTTCCATAAATTTTTTGAGTGCGCCGGAGGAACCTTGCTGCAAACCGTCTCCCATCAAGCGCATACCGTACAAGAAAAGTGCCAGTCCGCCGAAAAGAGAAATAAAATTAAAAATCGTCATAGCTCTCGCCTTTCTTCTTTTATTTCCTGCCGTTTTATTATTTTTTCGCCTTTTTACCCCTGCCTTATCGAAAGTAATCAAAACGGTTTAGTTATTGTTAAACGGTTAATTGAATGTTAAAACCATATTAAATCCGCGTAAAATATCCCCTTTATAGTGTATCAAAAAAAATCGGAATGGCAAGGAAAGTTTAAATTTTAACAAGCAATCGGTGTAAAACTTTGCTCTACCCCGGATAGGAGAAGGAAGGGTTGGGTCTACGGAATTACATCACTCATATTATCTCATACTTGGTCAGTAGGGCTTGAAACAAAGAAAAAAATGTAGTATTATATGGGGGTACGCGCTGAGCACGTACCCTGTTTGATTTTGAATGAAAAAAATGATATACAAGACGGAGGCTAAAGAATGCAGTTAACTGACAGAGTGAAGAATTG
Source organism: uncultured Oscillospiraceae bacterium (assembly GCA_964596085.1). Classification (GTDB taxonomy): domain Bacteria; phylum Bacillota; class Clostridia; order Peptostreptococcales; family Anaerovoracaceae; genus CAG-238. Next base: position 4,926 of record CAZQSP010000025.1, on the reverse strand, counting down.
TAACGGCTGTGCAGCCTGTGTGGTTGCCTGCAAGGACAGATGCGTAAGGATGGTCGACAGAGACTATGAAAGCAAGAAATCCATAGCATGGGTGCTGGAGGACGGATGTAACAGGTGCAATGCCTGCGTATTGTTTTGTCCGCTGTTTAACCCGGTGGAGCTTCCGATTTTTGAGGAGTACTACGAGTACAGCGAGGAGTTCGACAAGAGGGATATGCCGCAGCTTTACAGACAAACCATGCGTGAGGTAAAGGCAGGAAAGCATACAGAGTTTATCGGAACGCTGTGTCAGATTGCTGCACTCAAGTCGCTTTCCGGAGACAAAATCAGACCAAACCTCATACTGAAGCCGCTGTGGTGCACCGAGGAAAAAAGAGCCGCAGAGCCTGCGTGCGCCGGCTGCGCCTTCTACATCGGCAAGTAGAAACGGAGAGCGAGGACGGGTCGAATGCTCGATAACTTATACAGAAGGTAGGAAATTTTTATGGCTTTTGCAAATAACGAAAAATGTGTAAATTGCCCTTATGAGAGTGCAGAGTGTCATCTCGAATGTATCAAGCTGCGCTCCGAGGGTGAATTGAAAAAAAGACCGATATTGGATATTGTAAAGGATGCGGCAGGTGTTTTCGCAAAATATGAGATAACAAAGGGCGAGTCGCACAGAAGCGGCGAGCTTATCGAAAAGCTTGAAAATCAGGAGATTACTGTATCTGTAATCGGACAGTTCAAGCGCGGAAAAAGCACGCTTGTAAATGCAATCCTGGAGGATAAGATTCTTCCTGTGGGCATAGTTCCGGTTACGGCGGTCGTTACCACGATAGAATACGGAGAAAAAGCGGCAACGGTGCATTTTGACAACGGTATCATAAAGGAGATAGGCTTTGATGAAATGTCGTCCTTCATAAATGAGCAGGAGAACTGCGACAATCATCTTGGAGTGTCAAGTGTTGCCCTGTATTGCCCGTCACCGTTTCTGAAGAAGGGCTTGACCTTTGTCGATACGCCGGGTGTCGGCTCCGTTCATCAGAAGAACTCGGATGCGGCATATTCATATGTAAAGGAAAGCGATGCCGTGATTTTTATGCTTTCCGTGGACAGCCCGATAAATCAGATAGAGATTGATTTCCTAAAGAACGCAAAGGAATACGCGGCTAAGTTCTATTTTGCCGTAAATAAAATAGACTCGATTGATGAGCAGGATTTGGAAGAATATCTTGAGTATTGCAGAAATCTAATTTGCAGACTGATGGGTGTGGACGAGATACAGCTTTTCCCGGTGAGCGCGAAAAAATCGCAGGGCATAGAGGAACTGAAGGAGGCGATAGAGGCGGACTGCCGTACAACCGTGCAGGAAATTATAGAGCATTCGGCAAGGCTCAAGCTGCGTGATATAGTTACGAGTGCGCTTTCGCAGATTGACCTGTACAGGACGGCACTCAAGCTGCCTGCCAAAAGGTTTGACACTATGTTCGCAGAGCTTAATGAGTATTTTGACGGACTCAAGAGCGAGGCTGCCGAATTTGCCGAGAGCTTCCGCAGCAATCCGCGTATGCTGGAGGCTCATATGAACGACATCAAGAACAGCCTTTCGGCAAAGGTGTCGGATATGTTCGGCATAGAATACCACTACAATATCAGCAGCGTGGACTTTTTCAGAGGCGGTGAGGTAGCTGACGACGGCAGCCGCGACCTGCGCGGAAGCTTCAAAAAAGCCGTTGATGATGTATGCGAGGATTTGAATACAACCCTGAATACTATTTTTATGCACAGGGAAGAAAATACATATGTGGTCATTCGCCGCGTGAACGATTTGAACAGGCTGGTACATAAGCTTGTGCGCCTGAGACGTGAGCTTGCGGACGAGGACGGCAGAGCCTAGCATCAGAGCTTGAAGGAAGCGAAGCCTTGCTCGTTTATGCAGCAGGCCTCGTTGAAGCCGCAGGCTCTGGCAAGCTCCACAGCATCACCGAAGGCGTAGTCTATGGTATTGACGGAATGACTGTCACTGTTGATTATGATTTTTCCGCCGCGCCTGCGAATCTCGCTGAGTATGTCTGCAGCGGGATACGGAGAGCTGCGCCAGCCTCTCGACATTGCACCGGTGTTGATTTCAAATATCGGCGCATCGGGATGCTCGAGCTTCCTGCGACGAGCCTTGCGAATGCTGCTCGTTGAGCCTTGGCTCTCAAAGATACGGTCAAGGGCAGCGCGAACGGCTGCTCTGTATTCCTCGGAGCCTTCGTCGAACCATTTGCTCTTTTCATTGAATTTTGTTACGAGATCAAAATGACCTATTATATCGCAGCCGGTGACCTCGGGCAGCATAGCGACGGTTTTGTAGTAGCGCTTGATGAACGCATACGGATCCCCGCCGAAATCAGAGGTGATCGCTTCCGTGATCTTGTCCGTGCTCCAGTCGATATAGCGGAATTTGTTGCGGTCAAAGCCGTAAAAGGAGTCGGAGGCATCCTTTGCATCTGCGAATATTGCGTGAACGGAGCCGATAACATAATCATAATCGTCTGTCGGCTCATCGGAACCGAAATCCTGCTCAATGCCGCAAAGAATACGGATTTGCTCACCGTATACCTGTCGGAGCCGTTGAATTTCTTTTTTATATAATATGGTATTTTCCCTGCTCATACAGTAGGAGTCGTCATATGCGGTATAGCAATGCCCCGAAAAGCCGAGAACCTTCATCCCTTTTTGTATGGCGGACAGAACCATTGCCTCAAGGCTTGCGCTTCCGTCGCAAAGCTCGGTATGAGTGTGATAGTTATACGGCAAAGCAGCCTTGCATCCTGAGATATTTTGTTTCATATGAACCACCTTTCCTGTCAAACAGTTTATCACAGGGAGAAAAATAAATCCAGTATATAAACACTGCAAAGCGCAAGATAGAGCTCGGCAGCTAAAAAAAATGTTCGGAGAGTGCAGAATGGACAAATCGTACAAAAAGCGAATCGCTGATGCCTTGCTTGGCCTGACGATTACGGTGACGGTCGTATGTATGGCCGTTTCGATAACAGTGATGTTTAAGCCCCTGTATTATTTTGATATCGGGCATCTGAATATAGCAGAAAAATCGGGTTACACGCAGGAGCAGTGCGTACGGAACTACGATATTCTTATAGACTACAACCTTATCGGTGGTCCCGACAAGCTCGAATTTGCAGATATGGGTATGTCCGAGCAGGGCAGGATACATTTTGAGGAGGTAAAGGCGATATTTACAGCTGCGCAGTGGATTGGGGCGGCAGGAACGGCGGCGGTGATACTGCTTTTGTGCAGGCGCAGAGATCCGCACTGGCTCAAGGCAAGCGTAATGAGTGCATCGGCGATATGTGCTGCGGTTTTGACAGCGATAATCGTCGACTGGCGACGGACCTTTGCGGCGATGCACGAGATATTTTTCAGAAATGACTATTGGATTTTCAATCCCGATACAGACCCCATCATAAGGCTGCTGCCCAATATGTTTTTTATGCACTGCGGAATTATGATAATCGGGATAGTGCTTTTGATAAACATAATATTTTGGATTATATACAGAAAGAGGACAAAATGGAAAATTCAAGATTCAAAGCGGCGTTTTTCAGGCTCTACGACAGAAAAATAGCCGACGGAAGCATTACTTTTTCACAAATCGGCATGAGCAAAGGTGATTTTACAAGATTGTGTACAGAGCCGGAGTATCTTCCGGATGCAGATACCATTGAACGGGTATGTGCGGCAATGAAGCTGACTGCCGCAGAGCGTGCGGAGCTTTTGGGCTGCGAACAGGGCTAAGGTCTGTGCTCGTTAGCGTGGCGTTTGAGGGCGGCAAAGGACTCGTCGCTGATATGATGCTCAAGCTTGCAGGCATCCTCAGCCGCAATTTGGGGATCGACACCGAGATTTATCAGCACTTGAGAAATCAAGGTGTGTCTTTCATATATCTTTTCGGCAATGCTGCGGCCCGACTCGGTTAAGCTCAGGTAGCCGTTTGCATCAGCGACGACATAGCCGTCCTCCTTGAGAATACCGAGGGCACGGCTCACGCTCGGCTTGCTGAAGCCCATGTACTCACTTACATCAATCGCGCGGACGGTCGGGTGCTCCCTTGACAGCACCAAAATTGTTTCCAAATACATTTCGCCGGATTCCTGTATTGCCATACGCAGCCTCCCAAGTAAATTATCGCTTCTTATGCTTTATGCAGTCGATGCGGACTAACATTACAATTATCTCCATGTTAGCACAACGGCGCACAATTTTCAAGAAAAGAAAATTTTTCTAAAAAACAGTTGACAAAGCATACAAGGCTGTAGTATATTATACATGAAGTTAGCAATGGCTAACTAAATTTTGTGAGTGATGTTAGCAAGAGCTAACTAGATTTTATGAACGATGTTAGCGATAGCTAACTTTTTTTCAAGGCTGCGGTTAGCGCGGGCTAATCCGCAAAATGTTCGAAAGGCTGCGACATTTAAGCGATACGCTGCTCGGACCTTAGGCTTTTGAAAATTTTGTTCAGAAAGGAGAAGGCGGTGGAAGATATGACCTTAAGAAATGCGGAAGAAGGCAAAGAATACATAGTTCAGAGAATCGAAACAGACGACGAGGAGCTGGATGCCTTCCTGTTTTCACTGGGCTGCTACAGCGGCGAGGCGATTACAGTGGTTGCACACCGCAGAGGCGGATGCGTTGTTTCCATCAAGGACGGCAGATACAATATTGATAATCAGCTCGCTGAAGCCATCGTGGTGTAGCAGAGTACGATAAGGTACGGCAAATCGGCAGCATAAAAAGCTCGCCGATGATTTTTGACAATCGGTTAGCAGCCGCTAACCGAACCAAAGCAGTTAAACATTAAAATCATAATATACAATAAAACACACTAAATGCTTACAGCATTACATACTAAGGAGGAAAACACCCATGAGA
>CAZQSP010000024.1:0-12601 GCA_964596085.1 uncultured Oscillospiraceae bacterium | reverse complement strand
CTTGTCAGCAATGGCAAGTCGAGATAGATGATCGTCAAATACAGAACCCGGCTTACAGCTCTGCCCAATTAAATATAACTACTGAGTTTTTTTTATCTTTTGTGAGCTTTTGTGCAAAAAAACATTGACAAAAACCCTTAAAAAATGGTATATTTAACCTGTGTAGTTATGTGAAGATACTAAAAATAGGAGAACACAATGACGATAAAACAGTGGAAGCGATGCATAACAATGTTTGTCGTGGCTCTGATTCTGATTTTAACTGTTATGGTCGTTTTCTTCGCTGTGAAGGCAAGCAATTTGGAGAAAAACCAAGTCGTTTTTCCGGCTTCGTCTGATGCGGTGAGCGAGGCGGGCGAGGGTGGCTTCGATGCGGAAAAGCTCAGCAAATTTTTTGCGGAGGAAAGCTTCGACTATCAATCGGACTACGGAGACTTGTATGCAGATAATGATTTTATATTCCGTCAGCGAGAAAACAGGGTCTGTTATCTGACCTTTGATGACGGTCCGAGCACAGAAAATACGGAGAAGATACTGGATATCCTGAAAGAATACGATGTAAAAGCGACCTTCTTTGTTATCAATCACAAGGACGATACATCCAATTCCTTATACAAGAAAATCATAAAAGAGGGTCATTCCATCGGTGTTCACTCGTATTCGCACGATTATCAAAGAATATACCGGTCGGTAGACTCGTTCCTGAGCGATTTTAACCTTATGTCGGAGAAGATAGAGGAGCTTACGGGTGTCAAGCCGAACATTTTCAGATTTCCGGGAGGCTCGGTAAACTCGTACAATACGGAAATTTATGTTCCGCTTGCTGCCGAGATGATTCGACGCGGATATACATACTATGATTGGAATGTTTCGTCGGGGGATGCCGGATATACGGTACTGTCAAAGGAACAGATAAAGCAAAACGTTTTGAACGGAATATATGATTCCGGCGAGAGCATAATCCTGATGCACGACAGCAACGAAAAGTCGACCACGGTGGAGGCACTCCCCGAGATTCTCGAGGAGCTCATAGACCGAGGATATACCTTTTCAAAGCTTGATAATGATGTAAAACCGATAGTATTCAATTATCTCAGATAGTTGCTGCTACGGTATAAATAATGGAGGAAAAAAGAAGAACATGGGTAGCAAAGGAAATTTTACACAGGCACTTCGTGAGTTGACCGGATTTGACGAAAGCTCCGAGAAGGTCAAGGCACAGCCGGATACAAAGAAAGAAGAAAACATAAATTCCTATTTTGAAACGCCGCCGATGGATGCAAATCATTCCTATGTTCATGTTGAGGCAGAAGCGGTTTCAGCAGAGAAAAATGCGGACAGTCATGTTACGAGCACGATGGTGATCAAAGGAAAGGTTCGCTCCGAGAGCAACATTTTTGTGGAGGGAAGCGTGTACGGAAATATCGCGACTACAGGTAATATTTCTGTCAGAAATGTAGTTTTTGGCGATATGAGAGCGGATAACATAAGCCTGAACAATGCAAGAGTAAAGGGCAATATCAAATGTGATTCTCAGGCTGCTGTAGGGAGTCGTTCAATCGTGATCGGAGATGTAAACGCAAACACCATAATCGTGTCGGGCAAGGTAAAGGGTGACCTGAAGGCAATAGACACTACAGTGCTTCAGGAGGAGGCAGTGGTTTCCGGAAACATCATTACCGGCAATATTCTTTCCAATTCCGGAGCCAGCCTGCGAGGCTCGATTACAACTACGGGAAATGCGGAGATTGACGACGATACAGAATTTGATTTAGGAGTTGAGGCATATGAATAATAACGATTACACAGCTTATAACGATATGGAGAATAAGATGGACGATGCCGGAGCTCCTGTGGCAGCAGAAGCAGCGGAGAGCGTTTCCGAGGAGGTACGCAAGACGTCCGAAGGGACAGAGATCATGCGCGAGGTAGTCGATGAGCTCGGCGTGATTTCCGAGGATACTCGTATAGAGGGTGACATTGAGACCAAGGGACATTTGGTTATCGACGGTAACGTTGAGGGAAATGTTTCCGCCAAGGGCAATATCATCGTCAGAGGCAATGTCAGAGGCAAGATAGTCTGCGACAATTTGGTGCTGGAGCAGTGCACGCTCGTTACTGAAATTGAGGCGAGCGGACAGGTTTCTATCAAGGAAGGCAATATTACCGGCAGAATCACCTGTCGCGATCTGAGTGTCAACGGAACCGTAAACGGCGACATAACGGCAAGAGATACGCTTGCATTGTCAGGTATTGCGGTTGTAAACGGAGACATCAGAGCTGCACGCATAGGTATGGAATTTGGTGCGGTGGTAAACGGTCAGGTATCTATGAGCAGAACTGTCTAGCAAGGCTTTCTGAGAAGATATTCGGATATTATAAATTGATAAGCAAAAGTCATATACCCATGCGGTCTTGCAGGTATATGACTTTTCTGATTTTTAGGTACATACGAAGAAGAGAGTCGGAGCTATGCTCCGACTCTCGCATATTACGGAAGGTTTTATGCTGCGCTATACCGCCGGTATGTCGTATGCCTCGAGCAGTCGCAGCTCTGTATGCTTTTCGCTGAAATATTGCAGGGTGAATTGGTTGGCGAACAGGAGCAGGGGCCGGTTGAAGCGGTCGAACACGAGCATTGTTCGCGAGTCCTGTACAGCCTGCAGACCTTCGATATCGTCGGTATCTACCCATCTTGCCAGCGAGAAGTCGAGTCTGTCCATACGTAGCTCTGCATTGTATTCGTTCTTCAATCTGTATTCAAATACCTCAAACTGCAGCTCGCCCACAGCTCCGATTATGACCTCGTTATATTGGTTTCTGTATACCTGTATGGCTCCTTCCTGTGAGAGCTGTTCAACACCCTTTTGGAACTGCTTCGCTTTCATCGTGTCCTTTGGCATAACAAGACTGAAAAGCTCCGGCGGAAAGGTCGGAAGCGGCTCAAAGAACAGTGGCTCCTTTGTATTTGTAAGCGTATCTCCGATACGGTAGTTGCCGGTATCATAGATGCCTATTATATCGCCTGCAATGGCTGTTTCTACGTTTTCTCGTTCGTTTGCCATAAGCATGGTGGACTGCGCAAGCTTCAGCTCCTTGCCTGTCGATGAGATTCTGACCGTCATACCGCGTTCAAAGGTTCCGGAGCATATACGCAGAAATGCAAGTCTGTCTCTGTGCGCAGGGTTCATATTTGCCTGTATTTTGAATATGAAGCCGCTGAAGAAGTCATCTGTAGGCTCTACCTGTCCGTTTGTGGTCCTGCGAGGACCCGGAGCGGGGGACATATCCAAAAAATGCTCCAGGAACGGAATTGTGCCGAAATCTGCAAGTGCGGAGCCGAAGAAAACAGGGGAGAGCTTTCCGCTGAGTATCTTGTCAAGGTCGAACTCGTTGCCTGCTCCCTCAATGAGCTCAATTTCATCGCGCAGTGCGGAAAGATTGTAGCCGGCAAGCTTATCCTCGAGCTCGCTGCCGAACACACCCTGAGAGCTCAGCCTGATGGATTCCGTTTCCTCGCCGCGGCGATAGAGATGAAGCTCGTTTTTGAGTATGTCGTATATACCCTCAAAATTGAGTCCGTTGCCGATAGGCCAGGTTACAGGCACGGCAGGCAGCCCCAGAACCTCCTCAAGCTCCTGTATCAGCTCGAACGGGTCCTTGGTCTCACGGTCCACCTTGTTTATGAATGTAAATATAGGTATGCCTCGCATTGAGCAGACCTTGAACAGCTTTTTTGTCTGGGCTTCTATACCCTTGGCTCCGTCGATAACCATAACAGCACTGTCAACAGAGGTAAGGATACGGTAGGTATCCTCTCCAAAGTCGTTATGCCCGGGCGTGTCCATAATAGATATAACCTTGTCGTTGTATTCAAACTGCATTACCGACGAGGTAACGGAAATACCTCTTTGCTTTTCTATTTCCATCCAGTCCGAGGTGGCAAACCTGCTGTTTTTGCGCGCTTTGACAGTGCCTGCCTCGCGGATGGCTCCACCGTGCAGCAGGAGCTTTTCGGTCAGGGTTGTTTTGCCTGCATCCGGGTGGGATATGATGCCGAAGATACGGCGTTTTTGGATTGCTTCTGATCGGGTAGTCATATGATTTTCCTTTCTTATCTTATGTGAGCTGTGGATCTCGCTTCTGCAAGCGGGGAAGCTGTGCTGTTATGCAAGCTTACGCCGTATCACCAAAACTTCACATATAATATCATACCATAAATCTTGAATTTGTAAACTAAATATTGTATAATGAAAATTCGTGATACTACTATATATATGGAGAATGCGGAATGGAAGAAAGAGAACATATCAACAAAATGGGCGTTATGCCCATAAAAAAATTACTGCTCAATATGGCTTGGCCGGCTGTCCTGTCGATGACGATCAACGCCATGTACAATATAGTGGACAGTATATTCGTGGCGCAAATAAGCGAGGATGCGCTTACGGCTGTTTCCATAGTCAATCCGATACAGATGCTCATTATAGCGCTTTCTGTCGGCAGCGGAGTAGGAATCAATTCACTCATAGCCAGAAAGCTGGGCGCACAAAAGCAAGCTGAGGCAGATCAGGCGGCGAGCACCGGACTGAGAATAGGCCTGCTGAATTATTTTGTGTTTTTGGCGATAGGACTGCTGTTTACGGGAGCGTTCGTATCGGGATACGCAGAAAAGGGCAGCTATATATATGAGGAAGCTTGCAAGTATATGGCAATAGTGTGCATAGGCTCACTCTTTGTCAATGTGCAGGTCGTGTTTGAAAAGATTTTGCAGGCTACCGGAAATATGGTAGGACCGATGATATGCAGTCTGACGGGTGCGGTGGTAAATGTTATTCTTGACCCTATTTTGATTTTCGGTCTGTTCGGAGCACCTGAGCTTGGGGTTGCAGGTGCTGCTATTGCAACGGTGTTTGGGCAGCTCTGCGGTATGACGGTGGGAGCAATCATCACCTTCAAGGGAGATCACCTCGTCTCCCTGAAAATAAAGGGCTTCAAAACGGACTGGAAAATTGTGGCGGACATATACAAGGTCGGCTTGCCATCTATCGTTATGCAGTCCATAGGCTCTGTGATGATTATATTCTATAACAAGATATTGGTTGATTTCTCGACCACTGCGGTTGCGGTTTTGGGTGTATATTTCAAGATACAGTCGTTTGTATTTATGCCTGTGTTCGGACTCAACCAAGGTGCAATGCCGATTATGGGTTACAATTACGGTGCAAGGGACAGACACAGACTTATGGAGGCATACAGGGAATCGCTCAAGATTGCTTTGATAGTAATGGCTCTCGGGCTCGTATTGTTCCAGTTATTGCCAAGGCAGCTCTTGCTGATGTTTGATGCATCGGACGAAATGCTTGCAATAGGAATACCGGCACTTCGCATAATAAGCATATGCTTCATACCGGCGGCATTCGGAATAATTACGGGTACCTTGTTCCAGGGCACAGGTCACGGTGTATATAGCCTCTGCTGTTCGATAATAAGACAGCTTATAGGAATACTGCCGCTTGCCTTTATTCTCATCAGAATAGGCGGAGTTACGCTTTCGTGGGCTGCTTTTCCGCTTGCGGAGCTGCTGGGACTGGCTTACAGCGCTATAATGCTAGGACATTTGTACAAAAAAGAAATTTCAACGCTTTAATTACTTTCGGATATATTATGCTCCCCTTGCAAGAGGGGAGTTTTTTTATAAAATATACGTCAACTATACTAAACTTTAGGGCAATCGGCACCCTTGAGAGCAAGGAAGAAAATAAAAAACGACACAATCTGCGAATCTGTTTTATATTGAAATTTCAGCCTTTCTGAACGGTTTAGTACATAATCTTAACATCATTTTAGCACTGTTTGGTGGTAGAATAGCATATGTGATTAGTGTGTTGGAATGTATACATATAAAATGAAGCGAGGGCTTGCAAAAATATAAGACTTACGAACAACGAGGGAATTATGAGACTTGGAATTGATGTAGGATCTACTACGGTAAAGCTGGTTTTGATGGATGAGGAAGGAAAAATACTGTACCAAAGATATGAGAGACATATGTCCAGCGTATTCAGCAAGGTCAGCGAGCTTTTGGAGCAGCTAAGGGCAGAGATGGGAGAGCTTTCGGTAAAGACGGTTATAACCGGTTCGGGAGGACTCTCACTTGCAGACAAAATTAAGGCACGCTTTGAGCAGGAGGTAGTAAGCTGTTCATTGGCGGTAGAAAAGCTCATACCGCAGACGGACGTAGTTATCGAGCTTGGCGGTGAGGATGCCAAAATTACATATTTTGGAAGCACCATAGAACAAAGGATGAATGGAACCTGTGCCGGAGGTACAGGTGCTTTTATCGACCAAATGGCAATACTTTTGAACACGGACGGCGACGGACTGAATGAGGCGGCAAAAAATTACGATATAATTTATCCTATAGCTGCACGCTGCGGAGTGTTTGCAAAGACCGATATCCAGCCACTCATAAATGAGGGTGCACCTATCGAGAATCTTGCGGTATCCATTTTTCAGGCGGTAGTAAATCAGACTATAAGCGGTCTTGCCTGCGGACACAAAATCAAGGGCAAGGTGGCTTTTTTAGGTGGTCCGCTTACATATTTGTCGGAGCTGAGAGAACGCTTTATTCAGACCTTGCAGCTTTCGCCGGATGAGGTGATTTTTCCGGAAAACTCAAAATATTTTGTTGCCCTGGGTGCGGCATATATGGCGGAGAATGAACCGGAAATTACCGTGGGCGAGTTGATTGAAAGGGTAAATAACGTTGACCCGATGACAGACACGCAGACAAAGAGAATCGAGCCGCTTTTTGCAGACGATAAGGAGTATGAGGAGTTTAGGGCACGTCACAACAGAGCGAAGATAAAGAGGAGAGAGCTGAGGGAATGCAAGGGACCGTTGTTCCTCGGTATTGATGCCGGCTCGACCACGACCAAGGCTGCGCTGACAGATCAGGACGAAAATCTTGTATATTCGTTCTATCGCAACAATGAGGGCAATCCGCTGGAGGCAACAAAGCTTATGCTTAACGAGCTGTATGCGATGCTTCCCGAGGATGCGTATATCGCAAACACAAGCGTAACCGGCTACGGTGAGGGACTGATAAAGGCGGGCTTCAGAGCCGATTACGGAATAATAGAGACGATGGCGCATTACAAGGCTGCCGAGAAGTTTCTGCCGGGGGTTGATTTTATCCTCGACATAGGCGGACAGGATATGAAGTGTATGCGCATAAAGGACAATGCCATATACAATATAATGCTGAACGAGGCTTGCTCCTCGGGCTGCGGTTCGTTCATAGAGACCTATGCAAAATCCGTGAATATGCCTGTTGAGGAGTTTGCAAGAGTCGGACTCCGTTCGGAGCATCCTGTAGATCTTGGCACGCGCTGCACCGTATTTATGAACTCTATGGTAAAGCAGGCGCAAAAGGAAGGCGCAGGAATAGGTGATATAGCCGCAGGGCTGTCGTATTCCGTTATCAAAAATGCCCTGTATAAGGTTATCAAGCTCAGAAATCCGGAGGATGCCGGCGACAAGATAGTTGTTCAAGGCGGAACCTTCCTGAACGAATCTGCTCTCAGAGCTATCGAAAAGGTGCTCGGCAAGGAGGTTGTTCGTCCGGATATCGCCGGTATAATGGGAGCCTACGGCTGCGCTCTCAATTCTATGAATAATTGGGAATACGGGCATCGCTCTACAATATTGTCCTTGGACGAGCTCAATTCATTTTCTGCCGGCAGCAGCAATGCGAGATGTAACGGCTGCGAGAATCGTTGTATGCTTACGATTACTCGTTTCAGCGACAAGGAAAGATATGTTACGGGAAATCGCTGCGAAAGAGGTGCGGGCAAGGATAAGGCAGGCGAGGAGCTTCCGAATCTGTATGAATATAAGCTGAAAAGACTGTTCGGCTACAAGCCTCTCGACGAGGCAGAGGCAGCCCGCGGCAGAGTTGCAATACCTCGCGTACTCAATATGTACGAAAACTATCCGTTCTGGTTCACCTTCTTTACCAAGCTGGGATATACGGTTGAGCTTTCACCTATGTCCTCGAAGGAGCTCTACGAAAAGGGTATGGATACTATTTCATCCGACACAGCCTGTTATCCGGCAAAGCTTGTTCACGGTCATATTCAAAGCTTGGTTGAGGCAGGAGAAAAATGGATATTTTATCCTTGCATCAATTATGAGCAGTGGGAGGATGAAAGCTCGCAAAATCACTACAACTGTCCTATAGTTGCGACCTATCCCGAGGTTATTGCCAACAATATGACAGATGTCTTTGAGGAATACGGTGTGGAATTTTCGCATCCGTTTGTGCCGTACGACAATGACGAGAGACTGATAAAAAGAATGTATGAAATTCTTCAGGTCAAGGGTGTGAGCAAAAATGAAGTCTCCGAGGCGGTTCATGCTGCAAGACAAGAACAGCTTGCTTTTAAGCGTGATGTCGAGGAGGAAGGAAAAAAAGCACTCGAATTTGCCAAGGAGCACGGCAAGAAAGCCATCATACTTTCCGGCAGACCGTACCACCTGGATACGGAGATAAATCATGGAATTGACAAGCTGATCAGCTCGTTTGATATGGTGGTTTTGTCGGAGGACTCTGTATGCAATCTGAGCAAGCTTCCAAGACCTATACGTGTTTTGGATCAGTGGATGTACCATTCGAGGCTGTATAAGGCGGCAGATTTTGCGGGCAAGACAGACGGTGTGGAGCTTGTGCAGCTCAATTCCTTCGGCTGCGGTGTGGATGCAATCACCACGGATGAGGTTGAGGAGATACTGGAAAATTCAAACAAGCTGTATACGGTTTTGAAAATAGATGAAGGTAACAACCTCGGTGCGATTCGTATTCGTATACGTTCGCTCAAGGCGGCTATGGAGGAAAGAGACAAAAACGGTGTCAAAGCCAAGCATTGCGATGCGCCGTTTGAACGTGTCGTATTTACGGAAAAAATGCGTGATGAATACACGCTGCTGATTCCGCAGATGTCACCTATACATTTCCAATATTTGGAGATTGCTCTCAAGGAAAGCGGCTACAAGGCGGTGCTTATCAGCACAGAGAACAAGCAGGCGGTCGATGAAGGACTGAAATATGTGAACAACGATGCTTGTTATCCTACGCTTATTACGCTTGGCTCGATGATAAGCACGCTCAAATCCGGCAAGTATGATCTGAACAAGACTGCACTTGTGATGGCGCAGACGGGCGGAGGCTGCCGTGCAAGCAACTATATTGCCCTGCTGAGAAAGGCTCTGAAGGACCTTGATATGGAGCAGGTGCCTGTAGTTTCATTTAACACGGTAGGCTTGGAAGCAAATCCGGGCTTCAAGATTGACTATCATATGGGAAAAAGGCTTGTTATTGCAGCCTTGTACGGTGATCTGTTCCAGAGGCTTTTGTATGCAACAAGACCTTATGAAAAGGTCAAGGGTTCTGCAGAGGGTCTGATGAAAAAGTATGAGGCAGCAATCTTTGAAAACTGTAAGGACGGAAAGCTCAGCACATATCGCAGACTTGTACCGCAGATTGTAGCAGATTACGACAAGCTTCCGCTGAACGATGTCAAAAAGCCTAAGGTCGGAGTTGTCGGTGAGATACTTGTCAAGTATCATCCCGATGCAAACAACAATATCGTGGATATTATTGAACAGGAGGGCGGCGAGGCTGTTGTTCTGGATTTGGTGGATTTCTTCCTGTACGGTATGTATAGCAAGAGGTTTAACTACGAGAAGCTGTCGGGCACATACAAGCAGTACAAGATAAATCAGTTGGCTATTTCGCTCATAGAATGGCTCAGACAGCCTATGCGCAAGGCGCTCAGACAGAGCAAGAGGTTCACGGAGCCGGGTCGCATAGAGAAAACAGCGGAGGAGGCATCCTCGATAGCTTCCACCGGAAATCAGTGCGGCGAGGGCTGGCTGCTTACCGGTGAGATGATCGAGCTGATAAAGAGCGGTGTGCCAAATATCGCTTGCCTGCAGCCGTTTGCGTGTCTGCCGAACCATGTTACGGGCAAGGGTATGATGAAGGCGATAAGAGAAAGCTTTCCAAAAGCGAATATCGTGGCAATCGACTACGATCCGGGTGCCAGCAATGTAAATCAGCTCAATCGTATCAAGCTGATGATGGCAAGCGCACATAAAAATATGCAAAAGAGCTGAAAAATGAAGCTAATGGGTCGGACCTACACTCCGACCCATTTTGAAAATTACGCTAGGCTCGAAGCTTGGCTGCGAGCCGTCGACTGCGAGCGATTTTTGTGTGTGTGAGGAGAAAATTCCCTTGACATATCGAGCGGCTGCGTGATATCATAATTGGAGTAAGAAATCTTTAAGGACGATACAGAGATATCGACAAGGTGGACATATCGGCGATGAGAGGCGGAAGCTCTATGCGGAGACTTCTGTTTTGTGCGGTTAGTTTGGATCTTGTCGGTTGACAGGATTTTTATTTTTGCGGCGAACGCGAGCATGGCTTTCTGAGGAGAGGTAAAAAATGAACGAGAGCACAAAAAATATGAAAGAAAGAATCGCAAACAAGCTCAGCTATGTCGGTGAGGCGACGGCTGCCCGTGTAAGGGACGATTTTCCTCATTTTTTTGAAGATAGATTTTTGATTATCCCATCTTTTGTCGATGTGCACGTGCATCTGCGAGAGCCGGGATTTTTTTATAAGGAGAGTATTGCAAGCGGTACTGCTGCGGCTGCCGCTTCCGGCTACGGGCACATATTTTCCATGCCCAACCTTTCACCTGTTCCCGATAGCCTTGAAAATCTGAATGTTCAAAGACAGATAATAGAATATGATGCAAGGCTTGATGTAAGACCCTACGGCTCAATTACTGTAGGTGAGCTGGGCAGGGAGCTGTCGGATATGGAGGCGATGGCAGCGTATGTCGTAGGCTTCAGTGACGACGGAGTCGGACTGAACGATGAGGCCTTGATGCGCCGTGCGATGAACGAGGCTGCGAGACTGGGACTGCCGATAGTAGCACATTGCGAGGATTTGAGCCTGCGGAACGGCGGATACATACACGACGGCAGTTATGCAAAAAAGCAGGGTCACAGAGGAATAAGCAGCGAGAGTGAGTGGAAGCCGATAAAGCGTGATTTGAAGCTGGCTGAGGAAACAGGATGTAAATTCCATATATGCCATATTTCTACAAAAGAGAGCGTGGAGCTTATAGCCGAGGCAAAGGCAAGGGGCGTAGATGTGAGCTGCGAAACCGCACCTCATTATCTCCTGCTTTGCGATGAGGATCTGCGGGAGGACGGACGCTTCAAGATGAATCCGCCAATCAGAAGTGAGGCAGACAGAGCTGCGCTGCTACAGGGAATAAAGGACGGAAGCATAGATATGATAGCTACGGATCATGCACCGCACAGCATCGAGGAAAAGTCGAGGGGACTGGCGGACAGTGCTATGGGTATAGTCGGACTTGAAACCGCTTTTCCTATGCTGTACACAAGGCTTGTAAGAACGGGAGAGCTCAGCATGGAGCGACTGCTTGAGCTGATGTCTGCTGCACCGAGAAGACGCTTTGGACTCCCGGAGGCTGACAAGGCTGTTGATTTTGCTGTATGGGAAATAAGCAAGGAATATGAAATAAATCCGGAGAATTTCCTGACAAAGGGCAGAGCAACACCGTTTGAAGGCGAAAGCGTATACGGAAGCTGTGTACTGAATGTGCTCGACGGCAAGGTAATTTGGGAGGAAAAAAGAGAAAAGATATGAAGCAGGGCATTTTTACGATAAAATCAAATCGCAGACTGACGGAAAGCGTATATGAGATGATAATTGAAGGCGATACATCTGCATGTGAAAGACCGGGACAGTTTGTCAACCTCAAGCTTGAAGGATTTTTTCTTCGCCGACCGATTTCGGTATGCGAATATGATGAGGCAAGAATAAAATTGATATACAAGTCTGTCGGCAGCGGAACGCAGGCTATGGCAGCTATGCAGCCGGGGCAGAGCTTGGATGTGCTGACGGGACTGGGAAACGGCTATGATATTTCAAAGGCGGGAGACAATCCCGTGCTGATAGGAGGCGGCGTGGGAATACCGCCGCTGTACGGTCTGCTCAAGGCGTTGTACCGAGAGAGAGGCTGTGCAGCCTCTTCAAACGAAAAAATCAAGGTAATTTTGGGCTTTAACGGCAAGGACGAGATATTCTACAGGGATGAATTTGAGAAAGCCGGTGCGGAGGTTATAATTACGACCGCAGACGGCTCGGCAGGGGTGAAGGGCTTCGTGACCGATGCCTTGAAGGACATTGAATACAGCTATTTTTATACCTGTGGTCCCGAAGCAATGTTCCGTGCCATAGAAAAAATTGCAAAGACCTCGGGGCAGTACAGCTTTGAGGAACGTATGGGCTGCGGCTTCGGAGCCTGCATGGGCTGCTCGTGCAAAACAAAATACGCGAACAAGCGTATATGCAAGGACGGTCCTGTCTTGGATAGAGAGGAGATAATATGGTAGAGGGCACAGCAAAAAACGGCAAGACAAATGTAAACATAAGCACAGAGCTTTGCGGTATTAGGCTTGACAACCCTGTGATTCCGGCAAGCGGAGCCTTCGG
>CAZQSP010000023.1:0-13303 GCA_964596085.1 uncultured Oscillospiraceae bacterium | reverse complement strand
GTCGATGCACCTGCCGCAATCCCTATTTTATTACATTTTGCGATTTGGTGCAACGGTAAATCTTCAATTTTTTCAATAAAAAATGTTTTTTTGCACGTTTTTTTTGAAATTTCAAATAATTTCCGTGTATTTGAGCTTTCACTGCCACCTATTATCAGCATCACATCGCATTTTTCGGCAAGCTCGGCACAGCTTTTTTGTCTGAGCGCTGTCGCACTGCATATCGTGTTGTTGACCTCTGCATCGGCCTTCGTTGCGACAAACTGCTCTATAACCTCATCGAACAGCTCCTTTTTGATGGTTGTCTGCGCCACAATAAAAAAGGGGCCCTCCTTATCTGCATATTCCTTTGCCTCTGCTGCCGAGTTTAGGATGAATGCAGTATTTTCACACCATCCGTTTATTCCCTTTACCTCGGGATGCTTCTTGTCTCCTACAATCACAACCTGCTTGCCGCTCTTATATGCCTCCTCGACAAGCGACTGGATTTTTTTTACAAACGGGCAGGTCGCATCTACTATCCTGCAGCCCCTTTGCTCCGCTTCCGCAAAAAAGCGCTTTGTCTCTCCGTGGGAGCGCACCACCACAACGTCATCACGTCCGACCTGCTCCAGAGAGTCTATTATCAAAGCCCCTGCCTTTGCCAAGGAGTCTGTGACAAGCTTGTTGTGAATCAAGGGTCCCCAGGTAAAGATGCGCCCTTGCTCTGCCACATTTTTCGCCTCGGACATTTGCTCATTTTTCTTTCTTATCTCCGCCTCTGTCTTTTCTATCGCCTGCCGCACTCCGAAGCAAAAGCCGGAGTTTTCTGCCGTAAATATCCTTTGATCTCCGCTCATATAACTATTTCCCCCACTTCTCAAGGCTTTCTAAATATCTTTTGAATGAAGCCTCTGAGCCGTTTTCCGTCGGCTTGTAGTATTTTACGCCCTCCTTGTACAGATTGTCGGGCAGATACTGCTGCTTGACATAGCCTCCGAATTCGTGAGGATACTTATACCCTTGTCCGTAGCCCATTTTTTTTGCGCCTGAATAATGCGCATCCTTCAGGTGGGGAGGAACATCGTCGATTTTCCTTGTTTTGATATCATTCATTGCCGCCTCCAGCGCCATATATGCGGCATTGGATTTCGGTGCTGCTGCCAAAAGCACCACTGCCTGCGAAAGATTGATGACGGCCTCCGGCAGGCCTACCATCTGTGCCGCCTGCACGCAGGCTGTTACGATTGAAATTGCCGACGGATATGCCATCCCCACATCCTCGCTTGCCATAACAAGCAGCCTCCTGCCTATCATCTGAATATCCGCGCCGCCGTCGAGCAAACGTGCCAGATAGTGCACGGCTGCATCCGGGTCGCTTCCTCTCACCGATTTTTGAAGTGCGCTCAAAAGGTTGTATCTGTCGTCACCCTTGTCGTAAAAGCCTATTTTTCGCTGCATCGCCTCAGCGACGATTTTGCCGTCTATTCTCTGACCCTCCGAAAGGTTGTCCACAATAAAACCGACCGTGTCAAGTGCCACCCTCGCATCTCCGTTTGCAAGCTCTGCCAATATACGCAGAGCCTCCTCGTCACATTTGATATTCAGCCTTCCAAAGCCTATCTGCTCGTCGAACAGAGCACGCTTGACGATTTCGATGATATTTGCCGGTGAAAGTCGTCTGAACTCATAAATGTTTCTTACTCTGCTGAGAATTGCGTTGTTGACTGAAAAATACGGATTTTCGGTTGTACTGCCTATAAATTTTATTACGCCCTCCTCAAGTGCTTTGAGAAGGCTGTCCTGCTGCAGCTTGTTCCACCTGTGGAACTCGTCTATATACACATACGTGGAACGCCCTTCGATTCCGTAAAACGACAGCTTTGCATTGTCTATCAGCTCCTTTAGCTCCTTTGTTCCGGTCGTTGAGGCATTTATCTCATAAAAGTCGCCGTCCATTTCCTTTGCAATAATCCTTGCCAGGGTTGTCTTGCCCGTGCCCGACGGTCCGAAAAAAATTGCAGAATCAAAGCTCTTGTTTTTTATGGAATTATAAAACAGCGAGCCCTCATACATAAAATGCTCCTGTCCCACAAAATCTTCTAATCTGTCCGGTCTCATTCTGGTTGAAAGAGGTATCATTTTGCTTCTCCTGCTCTTTGATTTATTGCGAAAACGAGGTTATGAACACCTCCTCGGCATCCTTCTCCTTGCTTTCCTCGAGTGCCTTGAGTGCAGCCGTCCTGTCCGCAAGCACCGGGCTTATAACCTTAAATGCATCCTTCGTCTGTATTATTCTTGTCTCTATGCCCTTAAGGCGCAATGCTTCTGCGAGCTTCTCGGCGGCTTCCTTGGTCGAAAATGCTCCGAACTGCAAGGCGTAGCCCTCCTGCGGCATTTCTGAGTCCGGTGCTGTCTCCGTCTGCGTGTCGCTGCCTGCTTGCGCATTACCCCCTGTATTTGCGGCAGCCGCTCCCTGCTCCTCCTTGTCCTTGCTCTGCTTTTCTTGCTCACCTTCGATCGTGCTGTCCTGCTTCAGCTCCACACGGCTCTCATCAGCATTATAACCTATCAGCGGTCCGATTACAAACCTCGCCGTCAAAAAACCTAAAAAAATTGCCGACAGTATTATAGCCCCCAACACCGCTATTCTCATCCTCGAATTTTGCACTCTGCTCCTTCTTTTTCTGATTTTCCTTCTCATTCCGCTGCCCGACATCCCGCACCTCCCGATAAATGCTTGTAATCACAGTACATTCTATGGGCGTAGCAGATAAAATAGTCCCGTAAATTTTTGTCTTGATGATATTGTGCTCAGCTATCTTTTGCATCAACGGCAGTCGGCATCTCAGCTTATTCCGCAGGTATAAATCTCGTATCTGAGCTTCTCCACAAATGCCAATATCCTCTCTGTGCACAGATTCTCACACAAAAACAGGCGAAGCAGTGTATCAAGGTATGTACGTCCGTTTTCGCCGGTTAGTGCCTTCATTTGATTTACAATATTTGCCATTGCTATGTTTGTCCGTCTGCCCGGAGCCTCCGTGTGAAGGAGCTGCTGAGAGCTTTCCGAGCTTGCCTCTCCGACCCTTTTGCAGGGTATGTACAGCAGCCTTGCTCTGTCTGTCTCCTCGCTGAAATAAACGGTGTCTACGGACAGGATGTATTCATCCGCAAGGAAAAGATAGTCCTCACATTCCTCTACCAAGCGCAGAATCTTTTCGAGCTTATAAAGTATCTCGGAGGCATCCAGATTCCTCATGGCTGAGAGACTTTTGTATCCTCTTGTATCATATATGCCTCTTATGCCTTGCGAGCTGCCGACCGTTGATAGCGGAAAAATTGCCGGGCAGCCTCCCGACAGGAGCAGTGCCTTTTTCAGCTCTCCGTTCGCCGCTATATCATCAAAACGAATACTACGTTCTCCCATTTTTCAGATTTCTCCTCCCTTACATACAAGACACGCCGTATATCCCCTGGCTTTTGCATCTTCCTTTTCCATTTCGATTTGATATTCCTTATCCTTGCCGTTTTTTACATATCGGCAGGAGCTTGAATGATAACGCAGCCCGTATTTGGGGAACACTATGACCTCGCACGATTTCTCCGCTCGCATAAACTCCTCTGCCGAAAGCGGTTCGGCAAGCTGTGTCTTTCCCGTAAAGCCGCGCACAAGCAGGCTCTGAGAAAATGAGATTTTGCCGTTGATTCCCACCGGAGCAGCAACCCTAAACTCCGCTGCCGTATGTATGCCGATAAGCTCATCTATGCCCTTGTCAGAATATCTGTATCGTATGCCGCTTACATCAAACTCCGTCAGAGTCGCATTTTCTTCTCTGACTCTGTCCTCAATCGCCGATTTTATTGAGATGCTGCTCTGCTCCGTTGCATACACCGCAAGCATGGCATCCTTCATTTCGGCTGCGGAGGCAAAGCCAATGCCCTCACAGATTGCTATGATGCGTATTATCAGTGCCAAAGCCACGACACACAGTATCAACAGCGGTAGGCTCATTGCAGCCTCTACTATGTAGCTGCCGACCTTATCTAGCAGCCTTCCCTTACGTCTTTCTTCTCTTTTCATCAGTATTCTGCCTCGAATTTGTGTGTCCTGTCATTAAGGACTATCTCGTATTTGAGTCCCACATAGCATTCACTCAGCCGAAACCACTCGCAATATGTATATTTCATATTTATCTGAATTATGTCCATCATACGCAAAAGGGCGGTTTCCTGCGGCAAAGCCGCAGCAAGAATTTTGAGGTATTCCTCATAATTCTTGCCCTCGATTCTTGCCGGCGACAGGTAGTCTGATTGTTCCGCTTCCTCGGCAGAGGAAGCGGACACAAAATCCGTTCCTTCAAATTCTGTGCCGTATTCTGTCGCCAGCAGGTTTTCGAGGGAAACCGCCCAGTTCTCATCCTTCTTGATTATCGGAACCTCCTTGCCGGCGTACAGCAGCTTGATATCATTTCTCGCCTCCATATACGCCCAGCCCTCCAGGATCAGGGCCTGCGCCAGCCACGGAGTCTCCGGCATAAGCAGCTCTGCGGCTGCCAACGCCGCATTCCTCTTTTCCTCGCATCTATATAGGTATTCCAGATTCAGACCGTTTCTGAGTGTGCTGAGCTTTCTCTCCACTTCCTCTCTTGCTGCGGCATCATCAAGCCTTCCCGTCAGTATGTACTCTATCTCATTTTCAAAAAAACTGTCACCCAAGCCCCTGTCATTCATACAGTCCTTGAAGAATCTAAACATATATATATTCTCCGCAGCAGCACTCATCACAGCCTCTCCCGAGACTCCCTCCTTGAGTCTGCGCAGCAGGGACAGCACGGATACACTGCCTCCCTTTCCTCCCGACGGCAGAGTCTTTATCACTCTGCGGTTCTTTATATACCTGTTTCCTTGATTTCTGCCCTCTGCCGTGGCTTCATATTCCGACGTCTGCGAGTTTTCTCCTGCGGACGGCTCTGCGCTCGCCTTGGCAGCCGTAGGCAGCGGTTTTGTATCGGCAAGCACTGCCTCGCGTAACTGCTTTGCAAAATTTTCGCTGTCTGTGAGGCGGTATTCCTCAATCGAGGCAGCAACAGGCTTTATGTCGATATATGCTTTATCGCCGCACGAATACTCAGCATAAAAATCCAGCTTTTCCTCGACCGTCGCCTTGTCTGCATAAAACGCAAATATCCCGTATCTATCCTTAAGCTTCAGCTCGTACTCTGCCAGGATGCTTCTGCCCCACAGCTTGCCGAAGCTGTCAAGCGTGCTTGAAATTGCCTCCTCGCCCGAGGCGTAAAGCACCGCACTCACCAAAATCAGTATTGCTGAAAACAGAAGTGCAGCAAGAATTACATATGAGCCTCTTTTATTCTTCATCTCTTTCCTCGCCGAACACAGCTCAAGCCCCTTCCGCAGCCCTTAGTCTGTCGTATGCCCGTAGGTATACCGTATCTGAAGCTGCATACATCTGCTCCGATTGCCTTTCGTGCAGCTCGACCTGTGCAATAAGCTCTGCATAAAAGCTCATCATAAGTCCTATGAGTGCCGCTGCTATAAGTATTGTCAGAGGTATTATCAGCGTTGCCTCTATCATACGCATAGTCTGCCATCCCTAGAATTTTGCCGAGCTGAGCGAGCCGAAGGTGTTATTTACAAACTGCGTTATCTGTTCCTTGAATATCAAGCCTACGGTCACCGCTATCGCTACCAGAATCGCCACCTGAACCATCTCCATGCCCTGCTTGTTCAGCAGACCTCTTGTGCATTTGCAGCCTGACTTGCCGCTTACAAGCGTCTTTTTTGCTCTCAATTTTTCCATCATTTCTCATCACCTTTTCCTTTCCTTACGGCAGCTAAGCCACAGCCTCAAAGCTGAAGCATGGCAGGTGCCGCCGTCATTATTATCAGCGCCATAAGCAGAATACCCAAGGGAAAGCTCATCTTGCTCTCCGCAAGCCGTATTTCTGTCATAGCAAGCCTTTTCCTTTCCTCCCATAAGGCTTCTCCCTGTTCCGCCAATTTATCCCATAAATCTGTACCTCTGTCCCTGTTCTCTGCCAGTATGCCGGCAATGCGAGTAAGCTCCTTGACTCCCGAGCAGCGTGAGAAGCTGCAAAATGCGCTTATTATATTTTCACCGTTTTGTTTTGAAGCCTCATACAGCTTGATAAGCTGCAGAGTAAAATAATTCTGTCGAGCGTCGCTCCTCTGCCTGTAGCCCTCGGCTATCCTACAGAGGGCTTCCCCTGCCGGTGCTCCGCTGTTCATAAGCAGGAGCATTTTGTTGATAAAATCCGGCAGCATAACTATTATGTCATGCTTGTTTTTTTCCATCTGCTTCTTTTGCTTAGATTTCAATTTTATGTATCCTTTCTGTCATCCACACAGCTACCCCCGTCAGAAGCAACGAGAAGCTCGTGATAAAAAAGCCCTGCCTTGTCGCTGTCATCACCTCCATATATTCCGGCGCCGTCAGCTTTATCATAAAAACCACCGCAAAGGGAGCGCTTCCTACAATTCGTCCCTCAAACAGCTTTTGCGCAAGCAGACCCTTCAGCTCACCCTCAAGCTCGAGCTTGTCACCTATCAGGCTCGTTGCCCTGCCTATCGCACTCTTGAGGTCTCCGCCGCTTGTCTTGCAGCTCTCGTATACCTGTGCAAAGTCCTCAATGTCGTCGATTCCGCTTCTTTTGGCAAAATCCCAAAGCACCGATGTGGCTGTCTCATTTCCGTTTTCAAGCTTGTGCTGCATATACTCAAGCTCCTTCATTATGTAATCCTCTTTTTCGTATGTAGCCGAGCAAAATTCCCTTGCCTCCTCCAACGCAGTCCTCATGCTCCTGCCCGAGGATACCGATGCTGAAATTGAGTACAAAAGATCCCTGAACTGAAGCAGCAGCTCCGCCCTGCGTTTTGCCTTCTTGCCCTCCTTGTACGAGCTCAGCCCCAAGCAGCCGATTATCACGCATAATGCCGCTCCGACAAGTGCGCTGTCATAAAAAAGCATACCTATACCCATTCCTATCGACACGACTCCGACAAAATATATCGCCTTCTCCTTATTGCTCAGGCGCAGCTGCGAATAGTACATCGGCATCTCTTACACCTCCCAGCTCTGTTTGCTTTCTCTGTACAAGACGGTTTCCGCTGAGGCCTTGCTCGCCCTTTTCGTTCATACGCATCAACGGATTCAGCATATAGCTTCCGTTTTCGTATCCGTACAGCTCTGTAATTTCTGTTATTCTTCTCTCTCCTCCGGAAAACCTTTCGATATGTATGAGTATGTCTATTCCCTCCGCAAGCTGCCCTCTGATAGCCTCAATGCTTATTGGCATTACCGACAGATACAGCGACTCCAATCGCTTGAGCATTCCCTGCACCGAGTTTGCGTGCCCCGTTGACAGGCTACCGTTGTGTCCCGTGTTCATCGCCTGCAGCATATCCACGACCTCGCCGCCTCTGACCTCACCCACTATAATTCTGTTTGGGCGCATACGCAGACTGCTTTTGACAAGCTCAGACATACTCACGCCGCCTCGCCCCTGCGAATTGCTGTTTCTGCACTCCATATGTACTATATTGTCTATGTAGTGCATCTTCA
The DNA here is from genome assembly GCA_964596085.1 of uncultured Oscillospiraceae bacterium. Lineage (GTDB taxonomy): Bacteria > Bacillota > Clostridia > Peptostreptococcales > Anaerovoracaceae > CAG-238. The sequence continues at coordinate 5,721 of CAZQSP010000023.1, read as the reverse complement.
GCTCTGCCGAATCCTCTACCACAATTACTCGTTCCTCCTTTGGTATTGCCTCTGCAAGTGCATTCAGCAGTGTTGTTTTGCCCGACGAGGTGCCGCCGCTGACAAAGATATTATAGCCGGAGGCTACCAGTGCGCTTAGCAGCTCAGCCCCCTCTGCACTCACGGTTCCGTTATCCACAAGGTCGCACATCCTCATATACTTTTCGGAGAACTTTCTTATGGTCAAAATCGGACCGTTCAGCGCTACATTTTTATATACAGCATTCACTCTCGAGCCGTCGGCAAGTCTGGCATCAACTATAGGGTTAAGCTCATTGATTTCTCTGTGAACCTCTCCGACGATATTATGTATGACCTCCTCAAGCTCCTCGGTGCAATCAAAAGCAAGCTCATATTTGACGATATGTCCCGACTTTTCTATAAATATGTTTTGCGGACCGTTCACCATAATCTCAGATATCTCGGCATCCTCCACCAGCGGCTGCAGTATTCCAAGCTTGCGCCGCGTTCGGAGAAATATCCTGCGGATGCATTTGTCTATCTCCGCCTCCGAAAAGCTCTTGTATCCGCCATCCTCAAAAACGCACTCAACAATATGCCTCATTGCATCACAATCGCTTACGGTCTCCTCTCTGCCGAGAAGCTCTCTGACCGCTGCCGTTTTCTCATTTGTAAATTCATCCAAGGTCAATATATGTCTCCCTCCCTTCCTGCGGTATCGCTGCCTGTCCGAGGCTCAAAGCATCACAGCTGCAAAAGCCTTCGTATTCCTTCTGCGTATGCCTTATCAAGTGCTATCTCGATGCCCTCAGCAGTATACACAAAGCTGCTCGGGTCGTTTACAATATGTATCGCTCCATTCTCTCTGTGGTTGCCGTAGCTTCGATTCATTATCAGATAGCTGTCCGCTTCACGGCTCTCTCTGCCTTTATACAGCTCCACAGCCTTTGAGCTTCGCTCGTCTCTTACGTTTATTACTTCAAATTTCTTCTCGAAGGCAGGCTCGCCTGCCTCTCGCGGCATATCCGCAACTATCACATCAAAAATCCGTTCCTTCTCTATCGCCTGCAGCAATGCCTCATCGCTATGCAGGTTTCCGCTGCCGCATAATATGCTCAGCCCCCATTGATCCCTTGCAATGTAGGAGGAAATTGTGTATTCCATTCCGTTTTTCAGTATATATTTAAGCTCGTCGACCGACCTCGCAGCTCTCTGCACCTGCTTTATGTACCACTCTCTGCTCTGTGAGCCGCCAAGACCGGCATAGAGCACTCGCTTTCCGCCTTCGCAGCTCAGCAGCCTCGCCGCTGTCAAGGCAGCGGCACTTGTTCCGCTGCCTCCCATGGCAGATGAAAAGCTGTAAGTGATGGGAGAAGCTGCGCCCTCCGAGAAAAAGCTTTTGCCGTATAGCTCCTCGTATATTTCAAAAATTCTTTGAAGTAGCTGAGATACTGACGATAGTTTGCTCATCACTCTGCCCCTGCTTCTGTATTCCTCGATTTGCTTGGGATAAGGCTCGCTGCCCGGACCCCCCTCCAGAATAATCAGCTTTGGCTCATATTCGTACAGGTACGGAGCCGTATCCGTCAGAAAAATATCAAAGCCTGCTGTCAGCTCCGAGGGCCTCGAGCTCCGCGATGCCTCGACGTTTGCAAGACAGCATATATTCAGTCGGCTGTATCTGCCTGCCATTACGTATGCGAGTGTATGTGCATAGTTCTCATCCTTGCAGCATATTCCAAGCTTCAATGTTTTCATAATTACCCTCTTTATTTCCCAACACTTCCTTTTTGTTACATAAATATTTTAACTTAACTTCTATTATCTGTCAAGTACAAGTTTGAATTTTTTTACTTTTTTACTGCTTCTATCATTTCTCTCAGCTTTTTTCTTGCATCCGTCAGCGTACCGATGGCATCCATCAGCCCTATTTCTACTGCTTCCTTCCCAAACAAAAGTGTTCCCACGTCGTTAGCCATATTGTTGGTACAGTTCATCTTTTCTTCGATTTTTGCATAATCAGCGTGGGAGTGCTCCACAATAAAGTCGACAACTCTCTCTTGTGTTTTCTTCATATATTCAAAGGTCGGCTCGGCTGTGATCAGCGTTCCGCTTGTGCGTATAGGATGCAATGTCATTGTAGCCGTCTTTGCAACAAAAGAATAATCCGTTGAAACCGCAAGCGGAATACCTATGCTGTGACCGCCGCCTATCACCAGCGAAACGGTAGGCTTTGAGATGCCTGCGATCAGCTCCGACAATGCCAAGCCTGCCTCTACATCGCCGCCGACCGTATTCAAAAGCAGCAGCATACCCTTGATTTCCGGATTTTCCTCTACCGCAATCAATTCGGGTATCAGATGCTCATATTTTGTGGTCTTGTTGTCCGGCGGCAAAACGGAATGTCCCTCTATGCTGCCGATTATATTGATATATTGTATGTCGCTTTTGAAGCCTGCACCTGTCCCAAGCAGACCAAGCTCCTTGATAAGCTCTGCGGTATCGCTGTTACTTTGCTCACTCTGCCCTTCTTTGTCCTTCAGCTTGTCCTTTTCTTTTTCTTCGCTCATATTTCATTACTCTCCCTCGTAAAATTTACAATACAGTTAGTATTCGTATATGGAGGGCGAAATATGCTTTTGAGTGAAATCGGAGACAAAGAAATAGTTGACATTTCAAACGGCAGTATGCACGGCAGGCTATGGGATGCCGAGATTATTTTTGATGAAAAAAACGGAAAAATACATTCGCTCTGTGTGCCAAATTTTGAGAGCAAGCTCGGAAGAAGCCGTGATGAGCTTCACCTGCCCTGGCCCTCGATAATAATAGTCGGCGAGGATATGATAATCCTCCGTTCACGCAGCGATACATCCCCACATCAAATTTAGACCGGGCAAGAAGCACAAGCCCAAGCCTCCCTTAAATATAAACACAGCAGACAAAAAAAGCATAAGGGATATGCTTATCCCTTATGCTTAGCTTTTCTTTAGCTCTGCCTGCCCGAGTTGTATGCGGGTCACAGGCTTTCAAAGTAATTTTTTATTTGTATGGAACAGATATCATCCAGCGGAATTTTTTCGCCGCTACGCATTGTAAGTGTACGCTTGAAGCTGTCAATTCCTTTGACTGTACCCGATATATCAATATAGCTGCCTCCGCTCTTATGCTCATCTGCCACAAAATAGCTGAGTGTCAGCTCCGGCTCCTCGTCCAAATGCTCCGCAAGGAAGCAAAGCCTTGTGTTAAGCTCGTTCAGGCTTTCCTCCCCAAGCTCAATTTTCTTATCGGTCGGTCGAGCTGTCTCTTTGATTGCTGCATCGTAGCCTACAAGTGCTGCAAACGGAGAAAACTGAGCCGCACGGTCTGACATAGGCATCTGCGGACGGGTGGATGAAACATGATGTGGTAGATTGATTATATCCTCGTATGGGTTATTCACGCTCTGTGCCCTCCTATCTGTTCATTCCTATCCTTTGCCGTTGCCCCCTCCTCCAGGTTCATCGCCTTGAGGATCGCATTCTTTCCGAACTTCTTTTTTATATCCAGCAGTGCGTGCTGCATTTTCTTTTCCTGCTCCAGCTCCGCTTGTTCGTGTTCTCTCTCCTTCTCCAATGCCGCAGGATCTGTAAACAGCTCAAGCTGCTCTCCGCTTCCGTTTTCCTTTGCTGCCTCAGCCTCGGAAACGACATGGTTTGCCGTGATGTTCAGCCTGCGTACAAGCAGCCCTTTGTCTACGATACTGTCAAATAGCTCTGTTGTCGCACACATTATTTTCTTGGTGGATGATGTGTATGTATCAAGCTTTATCGAACCGTGTGCGTGCTTGGGTATCTGCCTCCCGTAGCGGTCCGTAACCACAGGCCCGTGATATTCTTTTCTTCTTTTCGGATCTGTGAGATTTTCGATATCGTAGCCGACGGTAATTACAATCTGATCCGTTACAAGCGCCTTGTCTACCAGCTCCAGCACCAAAAGGTCAGCCATCTCGCAGAGGACAAGCTTTGCCTTCTCAGCCTCGTACGGGCAGTGTAGGACCTGGCCTGAGCCCAGGCTGCTCTCGCTCGGCTTGTATGCCTTTATTGCCTCGACAGTACATGGCTCCCAGCCCCAGGCATGGTCAATCAGAAGCTCCGCATTCTTGCCGAAAAGCTTGTATAGCAATGCCTCGTTCCCAAGCGAACAGCGTGCGACATCTCCCATTGTGAGCATTCCGTTTGCCTCAAGCTTTTTTGCGGTGCCTCTACCTACTCTCCAAAAGTCCGTTATCGGTCGGTGCGTCCACAGCTCGCGTCGAAAGCTCATCTCATCAAGCTCCGCAATGCGTACGCCGTTTTCGTCAGGTGGAATATGCTTTGCCACTATATCCATTGCAACCTTGCTGAGGAAAAGATTTGAACCTATTCCTGCTGTTGCCGTAATGCCTGTCGTCGCAAGCACATCGAGAATCATCTTCATTGCCAGCTCGTGCGCCGTCAGCTTATAGCTGCTCAGGTAGTCGGTGACATCCATAAATACCTCATCTATCGAGTAAACAACTATATCCTCAGGAGCAATATACTTCATATATATGCCGTAAATCTGCGTACTTGTTTCCATATAGCGAGCCATCTGCGGAGCTGCGATTATGAAATCAAGCTCAAGGCTTGGCTTGCTCCTCAGCTCCGAAAAACTGCATGATGAGCCGCTGAGCCTTCGCCCCGGTGCTGCGAGCCTCCTTGCGGCATTTACCTCCTTGACCCTCTGCCTCGCCTCAAAGAGTCTGCACCGTCCGGAAATACCGTAGCTCTTCAATGAGGGAGTGACCGCAAGGCAGATTGTTTTGTCGGTACGTCTTTCGTCCGCAACGACAAGATTTGTGTCCAAGGGATCCAAGCCTCTGTCACGACATTCAACCGAGGCATAGAAGGATTTTAGGTCGATGGCAATATATGTTCGCTCTTTCATCTTCTGCGCCTCCTTCAATGTAAAATCAATGCATCGCAAAGCCCACAATCAGAAAGCCTATTGCTGAAATAGCTGCACACAGCAATCCGTACGGAGCCTGTGTCAATGCGTGATCGAAATTGTTACAGCCTGTAGCCGCCGACGTTATGACGGTTGCATCCGAGTAGAAGCAGATATGCGAGCCGAAAACACCCGCACTCAGCACCGCCGAAACCGCAAGCGTGGTATCACAGCCTGTAGCCTGTGACAGCGGAATGATTATCGGAAGTGCGATTATGTACATACCCCAGTTCGTACCCGTTATAAATTCGGTTATTGCCAGTGCTATGAACACTATAAACGGCATAAGCTGCGGTGTAACTATCTCCGTAGCCGTAGTAATTACATAATATGTAAAATGTATCTGCGCATTCACATCCGCAAACAAAAATGCAAGTATCATCAGCATCAACGGCATCATCATATTTTTCAGCCCTTCGAGTGCCACATCCGCAAAATCCTCAGCCGTCATAACGCCCTGGAACATATACGACACGAACATAAATGCCATCGTAAGCAGTACGCCGAGCTGCATATCAAAATCAAGTATGATCGTTGAGCCTACCAGCACAGCTATCGGCAGAAAAAGGTTGCTCACCTTAGGATTTTCCGGCACTACGCTCGTCTTTCCGGCACGAATGTCGATTTTTTCGCTTCCCTCGGGAGCCAGCGGACCGCCCTGCTCAACACGCTCAAAGGCTTTTTTCATCGGTCCGAAAATCGGTATTACACCCAAAA